>CAMHRJ010000076.1 GCA_946187475.1 uncultured Clostridia bacterium
CTTGACAATCTCGTACCGTTCGTCTTGCGTGGTCTCTCTTCCTTGTTTCATGCGGCTCCCTCCATGCATTCGCTTGAAGTCTTTGCCGCTATTATACACCTTGATCCACTCTCGGAGAATATGGTCGTCTCGTATTTTGTATTTGATGCACAGATCCGACAGACTTCCTTCTCCCGAAAGATACGCTTTTACTGCCGACGCTTTTGTTTCCTCACTGTACACACGGTTCTTCCTGCTTTCTGCCAGCCCCTGCACACCTTCTGCTTTATATCTCTGCAACCATCTTCTGATTGTACTTGTTCCTACTCCTGCTTGTCGGCTGGCTGCTTCCTGACTGATTTTCCCTTCTGCAATTTGTTGAACAATTGTTATTCGCTCTTCTGTTGTTCGTTTTTTCCTTTTGGACATAATTTTACTCCCTCTATGTTTGACAGTGCTTTTATTATTTCACTGTCTCCCATAGAGGGAGCATATCACAGGCGTTCTGTGGTCTTTGTTTGTTTTTTTGATTGATCGTCCGTCACGATGCGGGCCAGGTGTTCCCCAGGTCCGGACGCACCGGATCAAACACCTCGTAGGTGTCATAGAACTTGCTGTATTCCTGGATGCATGCGCCGCTTCGCAGTGTCGTTCCATCGGGATGGAGCCGATCGCAGATGACGGCGGAGATGTCCTGCTTGATGTAGGAGAAGGAGTTGGCGCCGACGCTGGCGAAGATGCGGAAGCCCTGATCGTGCAGATATTGGAATTTCGGGCCGGTGGTATGCCAGTCGTCGCCGTCCGGGCGAGCGCCGTGGGGGTAGAACAGAATCTGCGTGGGGCCAACCAGAGAGCCGACTTCATTGAGCCACTTTTGCGTATCGGTCTGCACCCATGCCAGATCGGTGGTCGTGCTTGCCAGATTGATGTGGCCCCATGTATGGCTGCCGAAGGTCCAGCCGGTCTCCTTCAGACGCTGGATCACGGGCTTGACCGCTTCAATCTCCTTCTGGCGATTGGCTTCGTATTCCTTCTCTGTTCCGGCGGGGATCTCGGAGTCGATCTGCGTGCGGTAGCCGAGAATGCCCTCATAGCCCGTCAGGGAGAAGATGGCCTTGGCGCCGTTGAGAGAAAAGTCCGGGTGCTGGTAGACGAACTGATCCAGAATGGGCGTCGCATCCAGCTCCTTGGTCAGGAAAACCTCGCCCGTGTAGGGATCAGTGCACTCGGCCCAGATCTCGCCGTCATCCCCGACCACCAGCTTGGAGGTGAAGCCCTCCTCCAGCATGTAGGGATAGTAGTTCACATCGTCGAAGGAAATGACCAGCGGCTTTTTCCCCTCCGGGAGCATCAGCGTATTGCGCACCATATGGGTGCCGGTTTCGTCTGTGACCTCGCTCCAGACGTCCTCCATGGCAACCAGGATGTATCCCTTGTCATAGACGCTTTGGAGGATCTTGTTGTATTCATCCACGGTGACCATCCAGTCGTCCAGGCCGAAGCGCTGAGACTGGGAGGCGCCGGAATCATAGAATGCGTACTTCGGGTACGCAATGATCGGGTGGAAGAACAGGTGCTCCACCACCTGGTCCGGTCCCCATGCCTGGGTGAGCTGGTCCTCCGACCAGTAGTTCTTCACGGCGTCATAGGGATCGCCCTCCGGCACCGGCGTAGCCTTGGGACTGTCTGCTGAGGACTCTTCGGTGTCTGAAACGGCGCTGCCTTCGGCCATTGCGGGGTCCATGGACCGCTCGGCAGAAGTTGAGCTGCACCGTACCACCAGGATCACCAGCGATACGAGCATTGCCAGAATCAGAAACAGGAATAAAAAACGCCGAATTATGTTTTGCTGCATGGGGTTCCTCCATTTTCTCTTTCTCTTTTGTGTGGGTGCGTATGAATATGCGGGGCAGGACCTGCCCGGTTGAAAAGGCCTGCTATACGTCCAGCCGACCGATGGTCCGGGTCAGATAGGTCTCTCGATACTGGCTTCGGAGAATGTGCAGGGCGTTTTCGGCGCTCTCCCGGTTGGAGAAGAGCCCGAACACCGCCGAGCCCGTGCCGCTCATGACGCTGCCGTCGGCTCCGGCGCCCAGAAGGGTGCTCTTGATGGCGGTGATGTCGCCGGCGCGGTGCTCCAGCACGTCCTCAAAGACGTTGTACATCCGCTGGCTCACGGCCCGGACGTCGCCCTGCTCCAGGGCCTTGCAAATGCCGTCGGTGTCCGGGCGGCAGCGGGAGCTGCGGGCGTCGATGCGGCGGAAGAGGTCCGGCGTGGAGATGGGAAAGTCCGGCTTGCAGATGACCACCAGGGTCTCGGGCATGGGCGTCAGGGGCGTGAGCACCTCGCCCCGGCCCTGGGCCAGCATGGTGCCGCCGGCGATGCAGTAGGGCACGTCGCTGCCCAGCTCCAGACCCAGTGCCTCCAGCTCAGAGAGCGTCAGAGGACGGTCGAAGGCCCGGTTCAGCGCCCGCAGCACTGCCGCCGCGTCCGAGGAGCCGCCGCCCAGACCGGCGCAGACCGGCACCCGCTTGCGCAGGCGCACCGAGGCGCCCAGATCGCCGTGGCCGGTGCGCTCCAGAAAGAGCTTTGCCGCCCGCAGGGCGATGTTCCGCTCGTCGCAGGGGAGATAGCGCCGGTCGCTCTGGGCGCGGTAACGGCCCTCCCGGTTCAGCAGGATGCTCACATCGTCGTGGTGCTCCACGCTCTGCATGATCATGCACAGATCGTGATAGCCGTCATCGCGCTTTGCCAGCACGTCCAGGGAAAGATTCAGTTTTGCGTATGCGTTTTCCCGCAGGATTTCGGTTTGGCTCATAGTCCCTCCTTGCAGCGGCCTGCCCCAGGGTTCCAAAAAGCCGCTGGATGTCACCAATTTGCGCCATTTCGCGGCGTTGTCCCTTGTGGAGCCGCAGCGTTCGTGGCAGACTGGTCGGCAGAATTGAGATTTAGTATTATTATATACGAAATCCTGCCGGATGCAAGGCGCTGGACGCACTTTTTCCCGAATGCTGTGCGGTTCGCTTTAAAACGTGAAGAAAATAACAAAAATAATTGTGCAGGATGCTTTGACATCCGGGGTAACCCATGATAGAATATTGACTAAGTATCCAATGATGCGTTAAGAACGCGCTGAGAGGGGAGGAAGCGGCCTATGAACGTGGGTGAGCTGGCGCTGAGCATTTTGGTCGGCGCTGTGCTGGGAATCCTTGCGGGATATATCAATATGTGCATCACCCGCGCTTCCGTGAAGCGCAACGGCGGCGATGGTCTCGCCGCAGTGGCGGCCACGAATCTGGCCCGCATGGTGGTGAACTTTGCGGTGCTGGCGCTGATCTTCTTCACGCGCAGCGCCGTGCCCCTGAATTTCTATGGTACGATCTTGAGCTGTGCGTTGGTGCTCTCGGCGGCGAATCCGCTGTTTGTGCTGCGCCTGACCAAACAGATGAAAAAGGATATGGAAGCCGCGGCAAAGCCTGCCGCGGATGATGAGGGAGGTGAATGACCTTGCATGAGGCAAATGTGCTGTTTTCCATCGGACCGCTGGAGGTGACGAAAACCGTTGTCTCCATGTGGGTGCTTGTGCTCGTGCTGGCACTTTTGAGCTTTCTGGCCACCCGGAAGCTGAAGGCCGTGCCCGGGAAGCTCCAGAACGCGGCGGAAATGGCTGTGGAGAGTCTGCAGGGCTTCTTCGGCGGCATTCTGGGCAAGGAGAACGCGAAGCGGTATTTCCCGCTGCTGGGGACGTTTTTCGTCTTCATCGTCGTCTCCAACTACTCCAGTCTGCTCCCCGGCGCCGGCAGTGTTTTCGCCGTGCCCACCACCAGCCTCTCGGTGACTGCCGCCCTGGCCGCCATCAGCTTTGTGGTGGTTCAGGAGGAGAGCATCCGACATCAGGGCGTGGGCGGTTATCTCAAGAGCCTGATGCAGCCCATGTTCCTGTGCGTGCTGATGCTGCCGCTGAATCTGATCGAGCAGGCTGTCCACCCGGTGAGCCTGGCACTGCGACTTTACGGCAACCTCTACGGCGAGGAGCTGGCCGCCGAACAGCTGGGCGGTCTGGCCGCCATCGGCCTGCCCATCGTCATGCATGTGCTGAGTCTGCTGTTCTGCCTGATCCAGGCCATGGTGTTCACACTGCTGGTGTCCATTTACCTCACCGAGGCTCTCGGCGAGGAAGATTGATTCTGTAAGCAAATAAAAATAAAACATAAAACTTAGGAGGAAACAAATCATGACCGCATCCGCAATCATCGCGCTGGCTGCTGCCATCGCCATCGCGCTCAGCACCCTGGGCCCCGGCATCGGCCAGGGTCTCGCCGCCGCCAAGGCCATGGAGGCCATTGCACGCCAGCCCGAGGCTGCCGGCACCATCCGCACCAACATGATCGTGGCCCTCGCCATGATGGAGGCGCTGACCATCTACGGTCTAGTCATCGCGTTCATGCTGATCGGCAAGATGTAAGCAACCAAGACCCGAATCTCTATTATCAAATATCAAATAATAGGAGGCACACGTTTTGAGCATTAACATTTCAGAACTGATCTGGACGGTCCTTTGCTTTCTCGTGCTGCTGTTTGTGCTGAAAAAACTGCTGTTCGACCCTCTGACCCGATTCATGGACGAGCGCAAGGCGAAGGTGGAGGCCGGAATGGCCGCCGGCCGGGAGGCGGAAGCCTCCCGGGAAGCCAACGAGCGGGAACTGCTGGAAAAGCGCAGAGCCAAGGCCGCCGAAGCTGCCAAGCTGGTGGCGGACGGCCGCGCCAGGGACGAAAAGGCTCGGGCGGACGCCCTGGCCGAAGCCCGCAAGCAGGCCGCCGAAGCCATGAAGGACGCCAAGGCTGCCCTCTCCCTGGAGGAGGCCGCGGCGGAAGCGAACCTGGAAGCGCAGATGCCGGAGCTGGTGGACACCCTCACCGCGGCACTGCTGAGAAAGGGGTGATCGGGACATGTGGAAGGAATTTCTCTATAGCCTGATCAACTTCCTGATCCTCTTCGGCGCACTGTTCTTCCTGACACGGAAGCTCATCGCCAAGACCTTCCGGGGCCGGCAGGACCGGATCGCGCAGGAGCTCCAGGACGCCGATGACGCCAGAGCGGAGGCCCAGCGTCTCCAGGCGGACATCAGCGCCGCCAACGCGGAGGCTGAGACCGAGCATGCAGCCCTGCTGCAGGAGGCGGAGCAGCGCGCAGCGGACAACAGCCGCACTGCAGCCGCCGAGCGGGCCGAGGAGACGGAAGCCCTGCGGCTGGGCGCCGTACAGACGGAAGCCCAGCTGCGTGACGACATGGAGCGCCGGGTGGAGTCCAAGGCCATCCGCCGGGTGGCAGAGCTCACCGGCGAGGCTCTGAAGCAGGACCAGTATAGCGATGCCCGGCAGGGACTCACAGACAGCTTTATCGAGCAGATCAGAAATTTGGTGGCAGCAATGCCGAGTGACATTTTGACTATGAATGAATTAAAGAAACTGGATATTTCTATCTCCAGCGCCGAGCCTCTCTCCGAGGAGGAGATGAAGAAGCTGACGCAGATCATCTGCGAGACCTTCATTTCCTGCCACAACGAGGTGGACAAGGATCTCATCGGCGGCGTGAAGATGCGCGTGGGCGACACCGTCTATGACGGCACCCTCTCCCACACCCTGGATCGACTGACCCAGGACGTGGAAAACGCCACCCGCCGCAGCGACAAGGAGACCCAGTCCATCGCCGAGGGCATCCGCAAGAAGCTCCAGACCGCCGAGACGGACGTGGACGTGTTCCAGACCGGCGAGGTCATCAGCGTCTCCGACGGCATCTGCCGGGTCTCCGGCCTGGCCGACGTCATGGCCGGCGAGATGCTGGAGTTCCCCGGCGATCTGCGGGGCATGGTCATGGACCTGGAGCAGGAGGACGTGGGCGTCGTCCTGCTGGGCAACTTCGAGCACGTGCAGGAGGGCATGAGTGTCCGGCGCACGGGCCGCATCATCGAGGTTCCCGTGGGCGACTGCATGATCGGCCGCGTGGTGGACGCCCTGGGTCGTCCCGTGGACGGCCGCGGCCCCATCGAGGCCACGGAGCACCGTGCCATCGAAAGCCCGGCTCCCAGCGTGCTGAACCGTCAGCCCGTCAGCGTGCCGCTGCAGACCGGCATCAAGGCCATCGACGCTTTGATCCCCATCGGCCGGGGCCAGCGCGAGCTGATCATCGGCGACCGCCAGACCGGCAAGACCGCCATCGCCATCGACACGATCCTGAACCAGAAGGGCAAGGACGTGCTGTGCATCTATGTGGCCATCGGCCAGAAGGAGTCCACCGTGGCCAGCGTCGTGGAGACGCTGCGCAGCCACGGCGCCATGGATTATACCACCGTGGTCTGCGCCCACGCCAGCGAGCCCGCGCCCATGCTCTACATTGCGCCCTATGCCGGCGCCGCCATCGGCGAGGCCTTCATGTATCGGGGCAAGGACGTGCTGATCGTCTATGACGATCTGTCCAAGCAGGCCGTGGCCTACCGTGAGATCTCCCTGCTGCTCCAGCGCCCGCCCGGACGCGAGGCATACCCCGGCGACGTGTTCTATCTGCACTCCCGTCTGCTGGAGCGGGCAGCCCGCCTCTCCGACGAGCTGGGCGGCGGCAGCATGACCGCCCTGCCCATCATCGAGACCCAGGCCGGCGACATCTCCGCCTATATTCCCACCAACGTGATCTCCATCACCGATGGTCAGATTTTCCTGGAGACCGACCTCTTCCACTCCGGCGTCCGTCCGGCGGTGAACGTGGGTCTCAGCGTCTCCCGTGTGGGCGGCGCAGCCCAGCTGGGCGCCATGAAGCAGGTGGCAGGCCGTCTGCGCATGGATCTGGCCCAGTATCGGGAGCTTGCCAGCTTCGCCCAGTTCGGTTCCGATCTGGACAAGGCCACCCGCGCCACCCTGGAGCGGGGCGCCCATATGACGGAGCTTCTCAAGCAGCCTCAGTATCAGCCCATGGACGCGGCCGACCAGGTGGTCTCCATCTTCGCCGCCGCCGAGGGTTATACCGACGACTTCCCGCTGGAGCGGGTGGCCGCCTTCGAGGAGGGCCTGCTGGACGCGGTGCACCGCAAGCTGCCCGATCTGGCCGACGCCATCCTCACCGGCAAGAAGCTCCCCGCCGAGCGCCTCACGGAGCTGCGCGGCGTGATCGAAAGCTTCAAAGAGACTTTCTGAGTGCAGCCTGCCTTCTCACATCGGTGGAGGCGGCGAAAGCCCTCTCAGTCTCGCTTTCGCTCGACAGCTCTCCCGGAGGGAGAGCCAAAAAGGAAGTGATATTCCATGGCAAACATGCGCGCCATCCGTTCGCGCATCAAAAGCGTACAGAATACGCAGCAGATCACCAAAACCATGAAGATGGTCGCGGCGGCGAATCTGCGGCGCACCCAGAGCGGCATGTCCGCCATGCGCACCTTTGCCCAGCAGACCCAGCAGCTCATGGACGCGCTGCTCTCCGGCGGCACCCAGTATGAAAACCCGCTGCTGCAGCCCCGGGAGCCGGCAGAGAAGGTGCTCTACGTCCTGTTTGTGGGAAACCGCGGTCTGTGCGGTATGTATAACCATACGGCGCTGCGGTTCCTGCAGCAGCAGATCCAGTCTGACGGGCGCGAGAGCAGCGTCATCGTCTGCGGGCGCTGGGGCAAGGATGTCATCGCTCAGACCGGCCTGAACGTGATCGACACGGTCAGCGACATGTCTGACACGCCCAACATGGACCAGGCCCTGGTTCTGGCCGATCGTCTGCGCTGGATGTATCTCAATGGCGAGGCCGACGAGATCCATCTGGTCTACCAGCACTTCCGCAGCATGCTCGCGCAGGAGCCGACGGATCTGCAGCTGCTGCCCGCCGCCCCGGAGGCCCGGGGTGAGGCGCCGCACGATTACCTCTTCGAGCCGGATCAGGCCACGATCCTCGCCAATGTGCTGGAGCTCTATGTGAACAACACGGTGCTGTCCGTGATGCTGGAGGCCAAAACCGGCGAGCATGCCGCCCGCATGACCGCCATGAGCACCGCCACCGACTCCACCCGCGAGCTGATCGCGTCCCTGCAGCTGCACCTGAACCGTGCCCGTCAGGCCGCCATCACCACCGAGATCAGCGAGATCGTCGGCGGCGCAAACGCGCTGAAAAAGAAAAAACAATGATCCTCTTTAAGGAGGTTTGAACCTATGGAAACCGGTATCATCCGCAGGGTCATCGGCCCCGTCGTGGACGTGCAGTTCCCCGTCGGCCACCTGCCGGATATCTATAACGCCATCGAGACCGAGGTGGACGGCCGGAAGATCGTCATGGAGTGCATGCAGCAGCTGGGCGACAACCTGATCCGCTGCGTGAGTCTGTTCTCCACGGACGGCCTGGCCCGGGGCCAGCGCGCCTTTGACACCGGCGCCCCCGTGTCCGTTCCCGTGGGCGAAGCCACCCTGGGCCGCATGTTCAACGTCATCGGCGAGCCCATCGACGGCGGCCCGCCCGTGGAAAACACCCTGCGCATGCCCATCCATCGTGACGCCCCCAGCTTCACGGACGTGGCTCCCGCCACGGAGATCCTGGAGACCGGCATCAAGGTGGTTGACCTGCTGGCGCCCTATGCCAAGGGCGGCAAGATCGGCCTCTTCGGCGGTGCCGGCGTGGGCAAGACCGTGCTGATCATGGAGCTGATCCGCAACATCGCCTATGAGCACGGCGGATACTCCGTCTTTGCCGGCGTGGGCGAGCGTTCCCGCGAGGGCAACGACCTCTGGAACGAGATGAACGAGTCCGGCGTCATCAGCAAGACGGCGCTGGTCTTCGGCCAGATGAACGAGCC
>CAMHRJ010000077.1 GCA_946187475.1 uncultured Clostridia bacterium
TCGGGTTGGTCATGATTCTCAGCGCCGGCGGCGATGTGATGATCGTTCTGAAGCTGCTGCGCTACAAAACCGGCCGGTTGGACATTCTCTATTACGACCACCCCACCGAGGCGGGCGGCGTGATTTTTGAGCGATAAACGCTTTTTAGGAGGTACACCGATATGGAATTGAAAATTGGCATCAAGGGCACGGCCGAGATGGTCGTCACCGAGGACAAGACCGCGGCTGCCGTGGGCAGCGGCGCGGTGCGCGTGTTCGCAACGCCGTGGATGTGCGCCATCATGGAGCTGGCCGCCTGCAACGCGCTGGCGCCCTACATGGAGCCCGGTCAGGGCAGCGTGGGCACGAAGCTCTCCATCTCCCACGACGCAGCCACCCCCGTGGGCATGAAGGCCACCGCCGAGGCGGAGCTCATCGAGGTGGACCGCCGCCGGCTGGTCTTCGCCGTTACCGCCTATGATGACATGGGCCCCATCGGCAAGGGCACCCACGAGCGGTTTTTGATCGACATGGAGAAGTTCGTCGCCAAGGCCGAAAACAAGGGGAAATAATCCGCCAGAAGCTCTCGGCAGAGTTTCGCGGCTCGGAAGCCGCGAAAGGAATATGAATCATTTTGCCGCCCACACTTCGTTTGGGCGAGCAAAATACCGCTCACGAAGAAAGGGATTTTTCTATCGCAAGTCTCACTTGCGCCAAAAATCCCTTTCGAAGTGCAGCCCCTTCACGAAAAATAGACCCCGTTCCGCAGAACGGGGTCTATTTTTGTGAGCAATGTTAAAAGACGTAGTGGCAGTCCATGCAGACGTGCTTGCCGGTGGCGGGGGCGAACCAGATGGTCTCCGTCAGGCCGCACAGGGGACACGGCATACCGTCACGGACCAGCTCGATGGAGTCGGCGCCGCCGGTGAGCTCCTGAATGGCCTCTTCGCTCAGACCCAAGGCCCGGATCTCTTCTACGGTTTTCTTCATGTTATGGAGTCCTCCTTTCCTCGCAGTTTGGTTTGCAAGGGCATTATAGCACATTTTTCTGCCGATGAAAAGATGTTTTCTGCATCCATTGACAGGCGGGAACCCATGGGTTAAAATTTGGAAAACGCGAAGAATCGGAGGCACTTTCATGATCTATCTCATCCGGCACGGTCAGACCGCAAAGAACAAAGCCATGGTGCTCCAGGGCCGCCAGGACGAACCCCTGAACGACGACGGCGTCCGCCAGGCGGAGCGGGCCAGGGAGCTCTTCCGCGCCAAGGGCATCACCTTCGACCGGGTCTATTCCAGCCCGCTCCAGCGGGCGCTGCGCACGGCCCGGATCGTGGCGCCGGAGGCGGAGGTACTGACCGACGACCGGCTGCTGGAGATGGACTACGGCCCCTATGAGGGCACCAGTCTCGTGGATCCCGCGCCGGAGGTGCTGCGGTTTTTTCAGGATTTTGTGCACAATCCCGCCCCGGAGGGCATGGAGCCCCTTTCCGCCGTGACCGCCCGGCTGGGGGACTTCCTGCGCGCGCTGCACGGCACGCCCGGGAACATCCTCATCGCCACCCACGCCATCGCCATGAAGGGCGCGCTGGAGTATCTCACCCCGGATTCGAAAGGCGAATTTTGGGCCAAACATATCCGAAACTGCGACGTCTACGCCGCGGAGATGACGGAGAATGGGTACACCGTTCCGGTGGAAGTGAAGTAACAGTGTGGAGTGTGGAGTTAGGAGTGTGGAGTTGAAAAGAACGAACATTCAATTATAATCGTTTTCGAAGAAAACACATTTAAACTCCTCACTTCACTCTCCAAACTCCTAACTCAGATGCTTTCCCAAAGCAGCTGATTGTCCTCGAATCGGGCGGAGAGGCGGCCGGTCTCCTTCAGCCAGGAGAGATAGGAGCGCACCGTGCTGCCCACCAGCACATACTGCTCGAAGTTCATGGTAAGGCCATAGTCCGTGAACAGCTTCTGCAGCAGCGTCTCGAAGACCATGGGCTCCCGGCAGAGGGCGCAGATGCGCTCGGCAATCTCCAGCACCGTGTCGATGTTATACTGGGCCAGGGGCGCGATGTCCTCCGTCACCGCCGCGTGGGCCGGGACGAACAGCCGCGCCTCCATGGTTTTCACCCGCTCCAGGGTCTCCAGATAGGCGCCCACGTCGTAGATAAAGCCGATGCGGTACTTCTCCAGCGTTTCCCGGCTGGAGAGGCAGTCCGCCAGATAGACCACGTCCTCCGGCGCGCGAAAGCCCACCATGTCGAAGAAGTGGCCGGGCAGCTCCACAATCTCAAAGCCCTCGGGCAGAGTCTCCGGCGTCAATTCCTCGGCCTGGCTGGGCTGTGCCATGAGGAACTTGTGCCGCAGCTCTTTGGGCGGATAGCCGCCATAGAGGAAGGCGGGCTCCAAAACCGGGTGTCGGGTGATGTCCTGCTCGATGCCCGGGGCGAAAATCCGACATCCGGTCTGCTTTTGCAGATAGGCGTTGCCGCCCACGTGGTCGGCATTGGAGTGGGTGTTGTAGATGGCCCGGAGCTTCCAGCCGTTCCGATCCAGATGCTGGCGCACCTTGCGCCCGGCGTCCTTGTCGTTGCCCGCGTCGATGAGACAGACCTCGTCGCCGCCCAGCTTCACGAGACCGATCTTGGCAGGGCTTTCGATATAACAGCACCGCTCTGTCAGCTGCACCAGTTCATACATGGGCTTCGCCTCCCAACCGTTTTTTTCAGAATAGCAGATTTTACCGGCAGACGCAAGGATTTGCGCCTGCCGGCTTTTTTAACTCCAGCTCAGGCAGCTGCGTTAATCTATAGATGCAATGCCGGGTTCTTAACAGTCTGTTCAATAATTTCGACCTTTGTTTACAATTCATTAACAATAAACAGCAAAGTCACCCAGCATTTCCGGGTTCGACGGAGGTATTTCGTAAACTTTGGCCATTGAGACTGCCGGAGGGGTCTGGTATAATGAACGGCGTTTCGGAAAGGAGCATCTATGCAATTCTCACAAAAACGAAAGTCAATTTTTGGCATTTTAATCATCTTCGCCCTCTGCTTCGGCCTGCTGGCCGCTCTGACGGCCCCGGCTCAGGCGGCGGAGATCCTGCCCCAGGAGCTCTACATGGAGCAGTCCCGCGGCGGCATCTGCACCATGGTCTCCTCGGCCATGCTGCTGCGCTCCGCGCTGTATCTGGACGGCAGCGAGCACTGGAGCGAGATCGACGAGAGCACCGCAGCAAGCTATTGCTGGCTCTACGGCTCGGGTCTGCTCTATGACTGGACTTTTGAGACGGACTATGCCCGCATCTCCGTCAGCCATACGCCGCTATACGGCATCACGGCGGAGGAGCTGAAAGCGCTGCTGGACGAGCATCCCGAGGGCATCGTCTTCTACTGCGGCGGCGTGCCCCACGCGGTGCTGCTGACGGACTATGAGGACGACACCTTCTACTGTGCCGACCCTGCGCCCTACTGCAGCGGCAGCCGGGTGCCTCTGGCGGACTCCTGGCTGGGCTACCGGCTGGGCAGCCAGGACAATGTTCTGGCCTGCGCCACGGCCTACTGGTCCATCACGGATTCCCAGATCAACGACAACGGACTCTCCGACGGGCAGGAAGCCGCCGCGGAGGCTCCGGTGATCGTCACGGAGGCCAAGATGGAGCTGCAGACCAGCGCTCCAGTGAAGGACACCATCCGGGCACTGAACGCCTGAAAAACCAACCGAACACCGGCAAGGGAACATCCATTCCCCTGCCGGTGTTTTATTCTGCAAAAATATATACTATATTAATAAAATATCTATTGCATTGAGACTGCTTGTCTGGTATAATAAATTGTATTTAAACTAACTTCGGAACCCATCTGCTTTTTTGAGGTTGACGACATGAGTAATTCCACAAACGAGGTCTGGGAACTGGTTTTGAAAATGATCTCCGAGCATCTGACCTCCACGACCTACAACACCTGGTTTGCCGACTGCACCGCCATCGAGCTGGGCGAAAACCGTCTGCTGCTGCACACCACCTCCGCCATGAAGCGGGACGTGATCCGCTCCCGGTATCAGACCCTGATCACCCAGGCACTGTATGAGCTGTTTTCCTGCCAGTTCGAGCTGGACATTCTCGCCGGCGAGGACGAGCTGGAGGAATACAAGCGCAAGCTGCCGCCCAAGGATGATATGCCGGAGCTGGAGGGCTACACCTTCGACCACTTCATCGTGGGTCCCTCCAACCAGTTTGCCCACGCGGCTGCCCTGGGCGCGGCCCAGAATCCCGGAACGCTCTACAATCCGCTGTTCATCTACGGAAACTCCGGTCTGGGCAAGACCCATCTGCTGCTGGCCATCGGAAACCACATCCGGAAGGAGCAGCCGGAGGTCAATCTGGTCTACACCAAGGCCGAGGATTTCATGAACCACATGATTCGTTCCCTGCAGATCGGCGATATGGATGCCTTTCGGGAAAAATATCGCAAGGCCGATCTGCTGCTGGTGGATGATATCCAGTTCTTCTCCAAAAAGGAGGAGACTCAGAACGAGTTCTTCCACACCTACGAGGCGCTTTACAACGCCCATAAGCAGATCGTGGTCACCTCCGACCGTCCGCCCATGGAGATCCGCAACCTCAGCGACCGACTGAAGAGCCGCTTTGAGGGCGGCATCCTGGCCGACGTGGCGCCGCCGGATCTGGAGACCCGCATGGCCATCACCCGCTACAAGGCCACCCAGGTGGGCATGCTGCTGCCCGACGACTGCGTGCACTACATCGCCGAGCAGATCACCTCCAACGTCCGCCAGCTGGAGGGCGTTGTGAAAAAGCTCACCGCCTACCAGAATCTCGACCACAATCCCATCAACACCGCCACCATCGACCGGGCCATCCGGGACGTGATCCGCACCGGCATTTACATCCCCACCCCGGAGATCATCATCGAAGAGACTGCCCGGTATTTCCAGATCGAGCCGAAAGAGATTCCCGGCTCCAAGCGGGACCGGAACACCACGCTGGCCAGACAGATCGCCATGTATCTGATCAAAACCAACACCAATCTCTCCCTGGCCCAGATCGGCGCGGAGACAAACCGCGACCATTCCACCGTCCACACATCGCTGGATAAAATTGAATCTCTGGTGAAATCCGACCCGGAGATCGCCTCCACAGTGAAAGACATCACCAGCAACATCCACAGCCGGAGCTGAAAATATCTTTCCACAAAAAACAGTGGAATTTCGGTTTGTTTCCTGTGGGAACGTCATTCTCCTGTAACAGGAAAAAAATGGTTGTGGAAAGCGGTCTAATTTCTCCACAAACTCTCCACACCGGTTTTTTCCGTTGTTTCAGCAGTTTTTCCCGGTTTTCCACAGTTCCCACGCCTCTACTACTGCTACTAAATTTTAAAAACTCTCCTTCCGGAGAGAAAAGAGAATTTTCATTTCATGAAATCAAGGAGGAGTCATCATGAAATTTTCCTGTGAAAAATACGTTCTGCAGCAGGCAGCACTGTCCGCAGCCCGTGCCGTCGCGTCCAAGAGCCCGGTGCCCAGTCTGGAGGGTCTGCTGGTGGAGGCGGGAGAGTCCGTCTGCATCACCGGCTACGATCTGAAGCGGGCCATCTACACCACCATTGCCGCTGACGTCTCCGAGCAGGGCAGCGTGGTCATCAACGCCCGGCTCTTCTGCGAGATGCTCCGCCGCATGCCCGACGGCGTGCTCACCTTCACGGTGGAGAACAACACCGTCAGCGTCCGCTGCGGCAAGGCCCACTTCGACGTGGTGGGCATCAGCGCCGAGGATTATCCCGATCTGCCGGCGGTGGACGGCGCCAGAGGCGTGGAGCTGCCCCAGGACCTGCTGAAGACCATGATCAATGAGACCTCCTTTGCCATCAGCAACAACGACGCCCGCCCGGTCTACACCGGTTCCCTGTTCGAGTTGGAGCAGAACGAGCTGCGCATCGTTTCCGTGGACGGCTATCGTCTGGCCCTGCGGCGGGAAGCCGTGGAGGGCTACGGCGAGGACTGCAGCTTCATCGTGCCGGGCACGGCCCTCAGCGATCTGGAGCGCTTCTGCGCCGACAGTGAGGACACCGTGAAGCTGGCTGTGGGCGATAAGTACATCTCCTTCACCGTGGGCGACACCGTTATCCTCTCCCGCCTGCTGGAGGGTGAGTTCCTGAATTACCGCAAGGCCATTCCCGAGAGCTTCCGCGTCACTGTGAAGGTGGAGCGCTCGGAGCTGCTGCACGTGGTGGAGCGCGTGAGCCTCATCGTGGACGACAAGGTGCGCACGCCCCTGCGTCTCACATTCAACCAGGACGCCGTGGATTTCCTGTGCACCACGCCCATGGGCAAGGCCGAGGACGTCTGCCCCTGCGAGGGCGACGGTCAGGGTCTGGAGATCGGCTTCAACGACCGCTATCTCTCCGACGCGCTGAAAAACGCCCCCGCCGACGAGGTGGTCCTCTGCCTGAACACCGGCTCTTCCCCCTGCATTCTCCGTGCTGCCGACGGCAGCGACCGCTTCACCTATATGATTCTCCCGGTACGTCTGAGAGCCGGACAGTAATAATCTATGGAAACCGTTAAAATCAAAAGTGAATTCATCAAGCTGGACGCTCTGCTGAAGTTCGCCGCCCTGGTAGGTACCGGCGGTGAGGCGAAGCTGGTCATCGCCGACGGTCTGGTGACCGTCAACGGCGAAGTCTGCACCATGCGCGGCAAGAAGATTCGCCCCGGGGACGTGGTGTCCTTTGCCGGCGCGGAGCTGCGCGTCGAGGCGGAATAGATGGAGATTCGGCGCATCGCCCTGAACGGCTTTCGAAATTACGACATGGCCTCGGCGGAATTTTCCCCGGGCACCAACGTGATCTCCGGCGAAAATGCCCAGGGCAAGACGAATCTGCTGGAGGCGGTCTATCTGCTCACGGGCGGGCGGAGCTTCCGTACCCGGTTCGACAAGGAGCTCATCGGCTTTGACTATTCCGAGGCCACCGTTCTGGCGGACGTCTATGGTCAGGGCCGGGACCAGACCGTCCACATCCGCATGCGGCGGGGCCAGCGCAAGCAGATTCTGCAAAACGGCGTGAAAAAGACCGCCACGGAGCTCTCCGGCAGCTTTGCCGCCGTGCTGTTCTGCCCCGATGATCTGAGCATCATCCGCTCCGGCGCTGCCGAGCGGCGGAAGATGATGGATCTGGCCATCGCCCAGCTGCGACCCAATTATGGCCAGCTGATCAGCGATTATCACCGACTGCAGGAGCAGAAGACCAGCATCCTCAGGGACTGGCACGAAAAACCGGATCTGCTGGACATGCTGGACGACTTTTCCAACCAGATGTGCCGGGTCTCGGCCCGGATCATCCGCTATCGCGCGGCCTACGCCAAGCGGCTGGAGGCTGCGGCCACTCCCATCCACAGCGAGTTTGCCGGCGGTCGGGAGAAGCTCTCCATGGCCTACCAGACCGTCAGCACAGTCACAGACCCACTGGCCTCGGAAAAGGAGATCTATTACCAGATCTGCGAGCATCAGGAGGCCCATCGCCGGGCGGAGCTGGAGAGCGGACAGTGTCTCACCGGCGCCCACAAGGACGACCTGCTGATCTTCTTAAACGATCAAAGCGCCCGCTCCTTTGCCTCCCAGGGCCAGACCCGCACGGCGGCTCTGAGTCTGAAGCTGGCAGAGCGGGAGATCTTCACCGACGAATTCGGTGAGCCGCCGGTCCTTATGCTGGACGACGTGCTCTCGGAGCTGGACGCAAAGCGGCAGGAGTTTGTCTTAAACCGCATCGGCGGCGGCCAGACCCTCATCACCTGCTGCGAGGACGAGCACATCGCCGAGCGCACCGGCGGGAAGGTCCTGACGGTGAAAAACGGGATGATCCGATAAAAAGAATTTCACCGTGAAAGTGGGGGCGATTCACGAATCGCCCGATGTAGAATCTTTTGCTGCACAAAAAGAGAATGTCATTGCGAGGAGCGAAGCGACGTGGCAATCTCTGTATCAGCATCGGAATCTCCGTAAGAGTTCTTGGAAAAGGAGACATCGTCTCAACCTTTCCTTCAAGTCTGATGATAGACAAACTACCAACGCAGAGATTGCCGCGCCAGTGTGCGCACTGGCTCGCAATGACACTCTGTTTCAGGTTCTGCGTAGACTTCATCATCCCAACAAATTCACTACCATCCAAATCACTATGTATCTTCATTTAGGCAACAACTGCATCGTCAGAAAAAACAGCGTCATCGGCATTTTCGATCTGGATACCGTCACCTGGTCCCACCGGACGCGGGAAACTCTCGCCATGGTGGAGCAGGCCGGCCAGGTGGAAAACGCCGCCGACGATCTCCCCCGCTCCCTGGTGGTCTGCTCCCTGGGCAGCGGCCAGCGGTATATTCTCTCGCAGATCTCCCCCGCCACGCTGCAGAAGCGCAGCGAGCAGAGCGGACTGGGAATCTAACATTGTAATTTCATTCTGGAAACAGAGGTATCTATATGGCAGAAATCACGGATAAAATCACACAGGAATACGACGCCAGTCAGATCCAGGTTCTGGAGGGACTGGAGGCAGTACGCAAGCGGCCGGGCATGTACATCGGCTCCACGTCGGCCTCCGGACTGCACCACCTGGTCTATGAGATCGTGGACAACTCCATCGACGAGGCCCTGGCGGGCTACTGCGACCACATTGAAGTCGTGATCGAAGCCGGGAACATCATCCGCGTCTCCGACAACGGCCGCGGCATCCCCGTGGACATCCAGCCCCAGAC
>CAMHRJ010000078.1 GCA_946187475.1 uncultured Clostridia bacterium
CACGCACCATCTCCTCCGGGGCGGCCCTGCCGTCGTCAAAGACGGAATGGGCATGGAGGGACTGGGTCATGGTTCGGAAGGGCTGGCTCATTTCATCTTTTCCTGCTTGACCTTGTGGTCAATGACGTGGCGGGAGGCCATTTCGGCCTTGATCTCCTCCAGAGAGATGCCCATGTCCAGCATGAGCACCATGGCGTGGTACATGAGATCGCCCAGCTCGTAGATCGTGTTGGCCCGATCGTCGTCCTTGGCGGCGATGATGACCTCGGTGCTCTCCTCGCCCACCTTCTTGAGGATCTTATCTCTTCCCTTCTGGAACAGATAAGAGGTATAGGACCCCTCCTTGGGCGCGTCCTTCCGGCCCTGGAGCATGTCCATCAGATCCTGATACTGAAAGCCCGGGGCGGCCTCGCCTTCATAGACCGGCTGGAAAAAGCAGCTCTCCGCGCCGGTGTGGCAGGCGGGTCCCTCCTTGCGCACCTCCACCACCAGGGCGTCGGCGTCGCAGTCGGCGGTGATGGAGACGATGTGCTGCACGTTGCCGCTGGTCTCGCCCTTGCGCCAGAGCTCCTGCCGCGAACGGCTCCAGAAGCAGGTGCGGCCCTCGTCCATGGAGATCTTCAGACTCTCGGCGTTCATGTAAGCCAGAGTCAGGACTTCTTTGGTCTCGGTGTCCACCACGATGGCGGGGATGAGACCGTTTGCGTCGAATTTTAAATCTTCAATTTGAATCATGGGTTTTCCTCCGATGGAGATCATCAATGAGTTTGGAGTGTGAAGAGTGGAGTTTAAAGGTGTTTTCTTCGAAAACGAATAAATGCTGCGGTCCTTTTAAACTCCACACTCCTAACTCCACACTCCACACTTGGCAAATCCTAATTTACCTTCTGACCAGAATGCCGTGCTCGGCCAGGGTCTGCTTCAGGGCCGGAATCTCCACCTCGCCGAAGTGGAAGATCGACGCGGCGAGTCCCGCGTCCACCTTGGGCAGGGTCTGAAACAGCGTTACGAAGTCCGCTGCGCAGCCCGCGCCGCCGGAGGCGATCACCGGGACGTTCACCGCATTGCAGACGGCGTCCAGCATCTCCAGATCGAAGCCCTGCTTCACGCCGTCGGTGTCGATGGAGTTGAGGACGATCTCCCCTGCCCCGTCGGCCACGCCCCGGCGAATCCACTCGATGGCGTCCATGCCGGTGTCCTCGCGTCCGCCCTTGGCAAAGACGCGAAACTGCCCGTCCACGCGCTTGGCGTCCACGGACAGCACCACGCACTGGTCCCCGTAGAGCCGGGCGGCCTCCCGAATAAGAGCGGGGTTCCGGATGGCACCGGAATTGACGCTGACCTTGTCCGCGCCGCATTTCAGCACCCGGTCGAAGTCCTCCACGGTGTTGATGCCGCCGCCCACGGTCAGGGGGATGAAGATCTGCTCCGCCACCCGGGTGAGGATGTCCGTGAAGAGCTTTCGCCCCTCGTGGGAGGCGGTGATGTCGTAGAACACCAGCTCGTCCGCCCCGTGGTCGGAGTAGTATTGGGCGAGACCCACCGGGTCGGACACGTCGTTCAGACCCAGGAAGTTCACGCCCTTGACGACCCTGCCGTCCTTCACGTCCAGACAGGGAATGATGCGTTTTGTGATCATGAAATGGCTCCTTTATACGGGAGTTGCAAATATGAATTCATCGATTCGAGAGTGGAGCGTTGAGCGTGAAGAGTGAAGATGTGGTGTCGCTCCGCGACCCATTGAAAACGCACTATTTCACAGTTTGCGTATCTTCACTCTCCACTCTTCACTCTGCACTCTTTATCCCGTTAAATTCCAATTGATCTCGTCATTTAGCCGCATCCAGCGCTGCTTTCAAATCCACCGCGCCGGTATAATAGGCCTTGCCCAGGATGGCGCCGTAGAGGTCCGCCTCCCGCAGGGCGCGGATGTCCTCCAGGTCGGAGACACCGCCGGAGGCGATGATGTCCATGGAAAAGCTGGCGTTCAGAGTCTCATAGAGGGCCCGGTTGGTGCCGCGCATGGCCCCATCCCGGGAGATGTCCGTGACGATGATGGTCTGTACACCCAGAGACTCCAGCTCCGCGCAGAATTCCTCGCAGGTGATCTCGCTGGTCTCCGTCCAGCCGTGGGTGGCCACGAGGCCGTTCCGGCAGTCTACGCCCACGGCGATGTGCTCGGCGTACCGCGCCACCATGCGCTCCAGAAACGGACGGTCCTGCAGGGCGGCGGTGCCGAGGATGACCCGCTCCACGCCGGCGTCCAAATACTTGGCCACGGCGTCCTCGGTGCGGATGCCGCCGCCGATCTCCACCTGCAGATTACCGCGCTTCGCGACGGCCTCCACGGCGGGGAAATTGGGCGTGCCGCCGGTTTTGGCCCCCTCCAGATCCACCATGTGGACCCAGGCGGCCCCGGCGTCGGCAAACTTTGAGGCAATGTCCGGCGCGTGGTCGGCATAGACGGTCATCTGGCGGTACTCGCCCTGATACAGGCGCACGGCCTTACCCTCATAGATATCAATGGCAGGAAGCAGAATCATGAGACCGCCTCCATTTCGCAGAAGGCCCGCAGAATCTTGAGGCCAACCTCGCCGCTCTTTTCCGGGTGGAACTGGCAGCCCATGACGTTTGCCTCCGCCACCGCCGCAGTGACGGCAGTTCCATACTCCGCCGTGGCGATGGTGCTCGCCCCCGGGCGAGCATAGAAGCTGTGGACAAAATAGACGCAGTCCCCATCCTGCACCTCCCGCAGCAGCGGGTGGGGCTTTTCGATGTGCAGGGCGTTCCAGCCGATGTGGGGCACCTTGAGGTCGGCAGGGATATCCGGTGTCAGATCCTCGATGGTGCCGGAGAGCAGGCCAAGGCCCGGGTGCTCGCCGTATTCCATACTCTTTTCAAAGAGCAGCTGCATGCCGAGACAGATGCCCAGCAGGGGCTTGCCTGCTTTGGCCTCGGAAACGACCACGTCCGCGAGGCCCGAAGCCCGCAGCTTTGCCGCCGCGTCCTCGAAGGCGCCCACGCCGGGCAGGATGATCTTGTCCGCCGCGCGGAGGACCTCCGCCTCGCCGGAGACCACCGCCTCCGCACCGATGCGTTTCAGAGAGCTTTTCAGGCTGAAGAGATTGCCCACGCCGTAGTCCACAATGGCGATCATTCCAGGACTCCCTTCGTGGAGGGCACCGCGTCGGCAGCCTCCGGGTCGATGCGCACGGCGGCCCGGAGCGCCCGGGCCAGGGCCTTGAAGGCGCCCTCGATGATGTGGTGGGAGTTGGTGCCGTCCAGCTGCTGCAGGTGCAGGTTCAGTCCCGCCTCCCGGGTGAAGCCCTGGAGGAATTCCTCCACCAGCTCGGTGTCAAAGGTGCCAACCTTCTCCGTGGGAATCTCCAGACCATAGCGCAGGCAGCTGCGTCCCGAGAGGTCCACCGCACAGAGAATCAGTGCCTCGTCCATGGGAAGGATGATGTGGCCGTAGCGGCAGATGCCCTTCTTGTCGCCCAACGCCTGCCGGAAGGCCTGGCCCAGGGCGATGCCCACATCCTCCACGCTGTGGTGGTCGTCCACGAAGGTGTCACCGGCGCAGGCCACGGTCAGATCGAAGCGGCCATGGCTGGCAAAGAGGTTCAGCATGTGGTCCAGAAAGCCCACGCCGGTGTTCACATCGGCGCTGCCGGTGCCGTCCAGATTCAGCATCAGGGCGATCTTCGTCTCGGCCGTGCGGCGGCCGATGTTGGCGGTTCGCATGGTTTATCCCTCCGTCTTTTCGGCCATCATCTGGTCGATGGCGCCGATCAGCTTGGTCATCTGCTCGATGGTACCGATGGTGATGCGGCACCAGCCCGCGATGCGGGAGGTCTTCCAGTGGCGGACGAGGATGCCCCGGTCCTTCAGGCCCTCATAGAGCGCCTCACCGGTGCAGAAATCAGGCTTGACCAGCAGGAAGTTGGCCGCCGAGGGCAGCACCTCAAAGCCGCGGCGGCGCAGGGCCAGGGCCGTGAAGTTGCGGTTGTCCATGATGGTCTGGATGTTCTGCTGATAGTAATCCTCCGCCTCCAGAGCGGCGATGCCGCAGGCGGCGGTCATGCGGTTGATGTTATAGGGATTGATGCAGTTTTTCACCTTGTTCACGTCGGCGATCAGGTCCTTCTGGCCGATGGCATAGCCCAGACGGGCGCCGGCCAGGGAGTGAGACTTGGAGAAGGTGCGCAGCACCAGCAGGTTCGGATACTTTTTCACCAGCGGGATGCAGGTCTCACCGCCGAAGGCGATGTAGGCCTCGTCCACGATGACTACATGGTCCGGATTGGCGGCGACGATCTGTTCGATCTGCTCCACAGAGAGCAGCAGGCCCGTGGGCGCGTTGGGGTTTGCCAGGACGATGTTGGTGCCCAGATCGAGATACTCCGCCGGGTCGATGGTGAAGTCCTCCTTCAGCGGGATGCTCCGGCGGGCCACGGTGTTCACGTTCAGGCAGACGGAATAGAAGCCATAGGTGACGCTCGGATAGGTAAAGGCCGCTTTCTTGTTGCCGAAGGCGATGAAGGCGAAGTTCAAAAGCTCGTCCGAGCCGTTGCCCACAGCCACGTTCAGCGCAGAGAGGCCATGCTCTTTGGCGATGGCCCGGCGGAGTTCCAGACTCCGGGGGTCAGAATAGAGCTGCAGATTCTCGGCGGCCTCCGCGGCCGCGTCCAGGACCGCCGGTGCCGGCGGGAAGGGCGACTCGTTGGTGTTCAGCTTGATATACTGCTGGTCCTGGGGCTGTTCGCCGGGGGTGTAGGGATGCAGATTCTTATATCGGATGCTGAAATACTTGCTCATGTCGGTGTTCCTCTTTTCCTATGGTTAATTGAATGTTGTTCCGATTTCAGTCCGGCGTAAACCGGATGTTCACGCTGCGGGCGTGACCGTGGAGCCCTTCCTCCTCGGCAAAGAGCATGATGGCGTCCTTGACGTTTGAGAGGGCCTCGGCACTGTAGTAGGTGTACTGGCTCTTTTTCACGAAGTCGTCCACGCTCAGTGGGCTGCCGAACTTGGCCGTGCCCGTGGTGGGCAGGGTGTGGTTCGGCCCGGCCAGATAGTCGCCCAGAGCCTCCGGGGCATGCTTGCCCAGGAAGATGGAACCGGCGTTCTGCACCTTTCCCAGCCAGGCGAAGGGATCATCCACGGCGATCTCCAGATGCTCGGGGGCAATCTCGTTGGCGCAGTCCATGGCGTCGGCAAGGCTCTTGGCAATGACGATCTTGCCGTTGTTGTCGATGCTGGCCCGGGCGATGTCATATCGGGGCAGCAGCGGCAGCTGGCGCTCCAGCTCCTGCTGTACGGCCCTGGCCAGAACGGGCGAATCCGTCACCAGCACGCTGGTGGCCATGACGTCGTGCTCCGCCTGGGCCAGCATGTCGGCAGCCACCACGGCGGGGTCGTTGGTGTTGTCGGCCACAATCAGCACCTCGCTGGGACCGGCAATGGTATCGATGGCCACCTTGCCGAAGCACTGTTTTTTCGCCTCGGCCACATAGGCATTGCCCGGGCCCACGATCTTGTCCACGGCGGGGACGCTCTCAGTGCCGTAGGCCAGGGCGGCCACGGCCTGAGCGCCGCCGATCTTATAGATCCGGTCCACGCCGGCGATCTTTGCCGCGGCCAGGATGGCGGGGTCCACCTTGCCGTCCTTGCCCGGAGGCGTCACCACCACCAGCATGCCGCAGCCTGCCAGCTTCGCGGGGACGCAGTTCATCAGCAGGGACGAGGGATAGGCCGCCGTGCCGTTGGGGACGTAGAGCCCCACCCGGGCGATGGGCGTCACCTTCTGGCCCAGCACCACGCCGTCGGGCCGGGTCATGACGAAGCCGGGACGGATCTGGTTGCGGTGATATTCCGCGATGTTGTCCCGGGCCAGGGTCAGCACGTCCCGGTATTCCGGGCTCACGGCGTTCCAGGCCTCCTCCAGCTCTGCCGGAGAGACCAGCAGGGAGTCGAGCTTCGCGCCGTCGAACTTCTCCGTGAGGCGGTAGAGAGCCGCATCGCCGTTTTGGCGCACATCGTCGATGATCTGAGTGACCACCGCCGCCACATCCTGAATCAGGGGGCTGCGGATGAACAGCTCTTCGTTCGGCACCTCGCCGTAATGGAAGATACGAATCATAAGAATACTCCTATTTTCTTATTCTACACCAGTTTCGCAAGTTTTTCCACCATATCGCGGATTTCTGCGTACTGAAATTTATAGCTGGCGGTGTTGGCGATGAACCGGGCGCTGATGGGGAAGATCTCCCGCAGGGGCGCCAGGTCGTTTTCCAGCAGGGTGCTGCCGGTCTCCACGATGTCCACGATCACGTCCGAAAGGCCCAGAATCGGGGCAATCTCAATGGAGCCGCCCAGCTTGATGATGCTGATCTCCCGGCCCCGGGCGCTGTAATAGGTCTTGGCAATGTGGGGAAACTTCGTTGCCACCCGGAGGGTGCGGCTGGGGTCGTCCCGGAAATCCGCCGGGCCTGCCACGCACATGCGGCACTTGCCGATGTTCAGATCCAGCAGCTCATAGACCTCCGGCTCATACTCCAGCAGGATGTCCTTGCCGGCGATGCCCACGTCGGCCACGCCCCGCTCCACATAGATGGGCACGTCCGAGGGCTTGGCCCAGAAGTAACGCACGCCGGTGGCGGGGTTTTCAAAGGTGAGCTTGCGGTTGGGCTCCAGGAGCGACGGGCATTCATATCCCGCCCTGGCCATGATGTCATAGGCTTTCTCTCCCAGCCTGCCCTTGGGAAGGGCCACGTTCAGCATGCCGTCACCTCCCCGTTCTTCACTTCCAGCACCCGCCGGAAGCGCATGTGCGCCGGGGCGGACTGCTGCACGCGGACGGTCTCGCCGCCGACGCGAAGCTTCTCGGCGGTTTGGGCCGCCAGAGCCGCGTCGGCGTCGGAGGCGCAGAGCAGCAGCACGTCGGCGTCGAAGTCCGCCGTCGCCTCCTGCACCCGCTCCAGCCGGTCCAGATACACGGCAAAGCCCATGGCGCCGCCGGGCTTGCCCATGCGCTGCAGCAGCCGGTCATATCGGCCGCCGGAGAGCACGCCCTGGGCAGCACCGGCCACGAAGCCCCGAAAGACCACGTCATTATAATAATCCACGTCGTTGACGACGGAGAAATCCAGATTCACAAAGTCCAGCCCGTAGACGGAAAGCTGCCGGCTCAGGGTCTCCAGCTCCGCGAGGGCCTCCCGGCTGGGCCGGGGCAGCGGGATGGTATTGGCCTGCTCCAGGGTCTCGGCCAGCGGGCCATAAAGGGATACCAGCGCAGCCAGAGTCTCCGCCGTGGCGTCATCCGGGCAGAGCTGCCGCAGGGCGGGGATGTTCTTTGCGCCCACGGCGGCAAAGATGGCGGCGCGCTGCTCATCGGTCATGACCCGGTCTTCCACCACGCCGGAGACCACCCCCGCGTGGGAGACGTCCAGGATGCAGCGCTCAGCGATGGCCTGGAGACTGCGGGCGGCCAGCATGACCACCTCGCCCACGGCGTAGGCGTCCAGTTCACCCAGGCATTCCAGACCCATCTGGGCAATCTCCTTAAACCCCTCGCCCCGGCGCTGTTCGCGGTAGACGTTTTCGTGGTAGAAGACCTTGCGCATATCGCCGGCGGCGGTGTCCTTCACGATGGAGAGGGTCACGTCCGGCTTCATGGCCATGAGCCGGCCATCCGTGTCGGTGAAGGTGAGAATCTGCTCGCTCTCCAGAAAGCGGCGAAACTCCGCGTAGAGATCGTAGCGCTCGAACTTCTGCACCTTGAAGGGCGCGTAGCCGTAGCCGGCGTAGAGCTGCCGCAGGGCGGAAGCCGCCCGCTCCGGGGTGTTCATGGGCCCGCTCATGCCTCGGTCTCCAGCTTCGGCAGACGCTCCAGCATCATGCGATAGCCTCCGGCACCGTATTCCAGGCACCGGTTCACCCGGCTGACGGTGGCGCTGCTGGCGCCGGTGTGCTCCACGGTGGAGAGATAGCTCTCTCCCAAATCCAGCCGGCGGGCGATCTCCAGCCGCTGGGCCATGGCGCACAGCTCCTTCACCGTGCAGAGGTCCTCAAAATACTTCCGGCACTCGGCCGCGTCCTTTAAGTTCAATATGGATTCAAACAGCGCATCCAGCTGCGCGTTTTGCGGTAAAGCCATTTTGCTTCCTCCTTTTGCGCTTTCCAGCGCTCTCAGATTTTACCACGATAGCGCACTAAAGTCAACTACAAAGGCCCGGATTTGCGGATTTTTCTTGCATTTTCCGGAAGAGGATGGTATACTACATAGGCTAAATTGCGCAAGACAAGGATGGAGCTTCAGTAGATCCCGCATGACCCGCTTGCAGAGAGCGTCCGGCCGGTGAAAGGACGCGGGGCGGCAGGATCGAATTACACCTCCGGAGTCTCGCCGGGTGCGCCCGTTATCGCGCGGCTGTCCCGGACAGCGTGAGGCGCCTGCCGCGAGGCCGGTGCAAACCAGAGGTGGTACCGCGTTCATCACGCCCTCTGCTCTGAAAGGAGCGGAAGGCGTTTTTATTATGGAATTTTTTATTGGAGGATGAAATACAATGGGAATCTATGAGGAACTGCAGGCCCGCGGTCTGATCGCCCAGGTGACCAACGAGGAAGAAATCCGCGAGATGGTCAACACCGGCAAGGCCCGG
>CAMHRJ010000079.1 GCA_946187475.1 uncultured Clostridia bacterium
CTCCCGGAGGGAGAGCCATGTCAGATCGAGCAGTTTTCAAACATCCCGTCAAATACCAATCTGCCCCCTTCCCATCCCGGCAATAATCCCCTGCTCGTCTGAGCAGGGGATGGATTCGTTTATCCTTCCGCCGGGGCGGGGGTGGATACGGGCATTTCGCCCTCGGTGTTGGCGGTGTAGCTGGGGTCGTACATGTCGAACTGCGCGCCGAAGATGCCGTGGATGTCGTCCAGCGCCTTGAGCATATCGTTGTGCAGCCGCTCGTCGATGTAGCCCTGGTTGTCGCCGCCGGCGTAGGTGTCCAGCGCCTTGTGCAGGTCCACCAGCTTATAGCGCCAGCCGATGTTCACGCCGTGGTCGGCGGTGTCGATCATCATCATGGGCGCGTATCTGACATTCTTGAGGTAGGTCTCGCCGGTGCCGGTGTCCTTCTCCACCTCCAGGGTGGTGACGGCGGTGAGGTTCGTGTAGGGGTCGTTCATGCAGGAGATGAAGTTGCCCATGCAGTAGCAGAGGTAGCCGGTCTTTTCGTTGCCGTCCTTGTCCGTCACATGGCGCACCTCCATGGGTTCCGGCACATGGGGATGGCCGCCCAGCACCAGATCGGCGCCCTGCTCGAACAGGTGGTCAGCCACGGTCTTCTGGTAGTCCATGGGCGAGGTGTGATACTCCAGACCCCAGTGCATGCACACGGCGATGAGATCCGCGTCCAGGGCCTTGGCGGCCTCGATGTCGGCATCGATCTTGCCGAGATTCAGCTCGTCGATGTCGGCGGCGTCGGTCTCCATGTAATCGTCGAAGAAGATGTTCACGGCGTACTCAAAGCCCGTCACCGGGAAGCCGTTGGTTCCGTAGGTATAGTTGATGAAGGCGATCTTGATGCCGTTGACGTCCTCCAGCAGCACGCCGTTGTCCTTGTCGTGCTCTTCCTGTGTGCGATAGGTGCCCACATGGTCCAGGCCCTCGAAGTCCAGCACGTCCAGCGTGGAGATCAGACCCTCCTGCCGGGCGTCCATGGAGTGGTTGCTGGCCATCTCCAGCATGTCAAAGCCGAAGTCCTTGATGCTCTTGGCCAGCGCCTTGGGGGAATGGAACACGGGGTAGCCGGACACGTCGCCGTCCTCGGGGAAGGTGGTCTCCAGGCAGCAGAAGGCGAAGTCCGCGTCCTGCACATACTGGGCTGCGCCCTCCATGATGGGCTGGTAGTCGTAAGCCTCGCCGTTCCAGGCTTCCTCGTTGATGCCCATGTGGCAGACCAGATCGCCGGCATAGGCAATCTTGGCGGACACCAGCTCGCCCTTGGTCTTGGGCTTTTCGGTGGGCTCCGCAGTCTCCTCGGCCTTGGCCTCCTTCTGAGGCTTGGGCGTGACGGTCACCACCCGGTCGCCGGACTGCACGGCGGCAGTGGCCGCGTCCTCCAGCGCATTCAGCTTGCTGCACCGGGGCATGAGGAACACCGCCACCAGGGCGTAGATCGCCACCAGGGCCACCACGCCGAACTCTTTCCAGAATTTCTTAAAATCAAAATTCAATGTTCTGTCTCCTTTATCTCTGTGGTCAGCGGGCAAATTCTTCTACGATGGCCAGAGCCCAGTCCACCATGCGGTCCATGTCCTCGGCCACGGCGTGCTCATAGGGGCCGTGGTGGCCGTAGCTGGCGGTGGGCAGATTCGGGCAGGGCAGCCCCCGGAAGGACAGCGCAGCGCCGTCGGTTCCGCCGCGGATGGGCACGGCCTTGGCCGTGAGACCGCAGGCCTCCGCCGCCTTCACCGCCTTTTCCACCACCTCGAAGCGCTCTTTGATCTTCTCGATCATGTTGCGGTACTGCTCCCGGATGGTGAGCTCCACGGTGCCGGCGCCATACTTGGCGTTCAGCAGCTTGGCGGCGTGCTCCATGGTGGCCTTCCGGGCCTCAAACTTCCCGGCGTCGTGGTCGCGGATGATGTAGCGGGTGCGGGCAGTCTCCACGTCGCCCTGCATGTCCGTCAGGTGGAAGAAGCCCTCGTAGCCCTCGGTATCCCGAGGCGTGTCGCCTGCGGGCAGCATGGAATTGAACTCCATGGCCACCAGAGAGGCGTTCACCATGGTGTCCTTGGCAGAGCCCGGATGGACGTTGAAGCCGTGGAACACTGCCTCCGCCCCGGCGGCATTGAAGTTTTCATACTCGATCTCCCCGAGACCGCCGCCGTCCAGGGTGTAGGCCAGCTCCGCGCCGAAGCGCTGCAGGTCCATGAGCTCGGCCCCGTGGCCGATCTCCTCGTCGGGGCAGAAGCCGATGCAGACCGGGCCGTGGGCCGGGGCGTCGGAAGCCAGCAGCCGCTCGGCCATGGTCATGATCTCCGCCACGCCGGCCTTGTCGTCGGCGCCCAGCACCGTGGTGCCGTCGGTGACCACCAGGGTCTTGCCCACCATGTCCTTCAGGTGGGGAAAGTCCGCGACCCGCAGGACGCGGCCGCTGTCCCCCAGGGGAATGTCGCTGCCGTCATAATCTTCGATGATCCGGGGCCGGACGTTCTCGCCGCTGAAATCCGGAATCGTATCCACATGGGCCAGGAAGCCCACGGGGGTCTTCCCTTCCAGACCGGCAGTGGCGGGGATGCGGGCATAGACGTAGCAGTGCTCGTCCACGAACACGTCCGCCGTGCCCAGATCCTGCAGCTCTTCCGCCAGCAGATTCGCCAGATCGAACTGCCGCCGGGTGCTGGGCGTCTGCTCCGCATCCTCCGCACTGGCGGTGTGGACTTTGGCATAGGTGATCAGTCGCTCGTAGGCTCTCATTTTTTTGCTCTCTTTCTCGTTTCGTAGGTATAAACCCGGGCCTCATAGGGCCGGGCGGTGAATTCCGGGCCGTCTGTGACGGGATAGTTGGAAAACTCCAGGGTCATGGCCTTCCCCTGCAGACGCTTGGGCAGGCGGAATTCCGCGGGCTTCTCCGTGAAGGAGCAGACCACCAGGATGCCCTGTCCGTTGTACTCCCGGGTATAGACGTAGAGCCTGCCGCTGTGCTTTTCATACTCGTGGTAGCTGCCGTTCCGAATCACGTCGTTCCCGGCGCGGAACCGCAGCAGCTTCCGGTAGAAATGCAGCAGGGAGTCCGGGTCTGCTTCCGCAGCTGCCACGTTGATCTCTGGGTAGTTTTGGTTGACATAAAACCAAGGCTTCCCTTTCGTGAAACCACCATTGGCTTCCGCGGACCACTGGACGGGGGTGCGGGAGCTGTCCCGGGTGGCGGGCCGGATCAGAGCCATGGCGGCCTTGTCCGGCAGGTGCATGCGTTTGCAGCGCTTGTAGACGTCCTGGGCCACGCAGTCGGCGTAATCCTCGATTTTCGGCAGGGCAATGTTGGTCATGCCGATCTCCTGGCCCTGATAGAGGAAGGGCGTCCCCTGCTGGAACAGCAGGGCGCAGGCCAGCATCTTGCCGCTCTGGACGCGGTACTTCTCGCTGCCGTAGCGGCTGATGATGCGGGGATGGTCGTGGTTTTCCAGATAGAGCGCGTTCCAGCCCTTGCCGGAAAGCGCCTTCTGCCAGTTGGAGAAGGCCCGCTTCAGCTTCCGGAGGTTAAAAGGCATGCGCAGATATTCGATGAGGAAGCAGTCCGCCTCCATGTGCTGGAAGTGGAACATCATGTCCAGATCGCGCTTGTCCCCGGCCACAAATTCCAGTGCCTTCCGGGGCGTCATCATGGGGGCCTCGCCCACCACGAACCGATCCGGATACTGCTCCAGAATCCGGCGGTACTGCTGGAGGTATTCGTGGATGCGGGGGCCGCTCTCATAGAACTTCATGCCCCGCAGACCGATGACGAAGCCGTCGTCCGGCAGACCCTCGGTCTTGGAGATGAAGGTGATCACGTCCTCCCGGAAGCCGTCCACACCCCGGTCCAGCCAGAAGCGCATGATGCGCTCCACCTCGGCGCGGACCAGGGGATTATCCATGTTTAAATCCGGCTGCCCGCTGGAAAACAGGTGCAGGTAGTACTTCCCTGCCACGTCGTCCCAGCGCCAGCACTCGCTCTCGAAAATGCCCTGCCAGTTGTTGGGCTTGCCGCCGCCGGGTTTGGCAGCGCGCCAGATGTAATAGTCCGTATAGGGTTCGATGCCCCGGCGGCTCTTCTGGAACCACTCGTGCTCGATGGAGGTGTGGTTGATGACCAGGTCCATGACCACCTTCAGACCCAGGGCATGGGCTTTTTGGAGCACTTTGTCGAAGATCTCCAGATCGCCGTATTCCGGGTTGATGGCGCAGTAGTCGGAGATGTCGTAGCCGAAGTCCGCGTTGGGCGAGACGTACAGCGGTGAAAACCAGATGCCGCCCACGCCCAGAGACCGGATGTACTCCAGCTTTTCATACACGCCCCAGAGGTCGCCGATGCCGTCGCCGTTGCCGTCCTTGAAGCTCCGCGGCCAGATTTGGTAAAAGGCCGTGTCCTTGTACCATTCGCGGTTCATTTTGATTCTTCCTTCCGCGTAAAAACTAATTTAATAGTATACCACGCCCGACAGAAAATGCAAGACTTCGACCCTTGCCAATTGGGGCGCTTGATGGTAAAATGGGACAAACGTGAAGGAGGGGTTCCGATGAAAAAACGGGAAGCCGCCATCGCACTGTCGCTATTGAGCCTCGTGTCCGCCGCCTGTCTCAAGGGCATGAAGGCCATCGGCGAGAAAATGGAACGTGAAAAGGAGAAGCGCAATCATGCTGGATAAACTTTCTTTCGACATCACCGCCCCCGAGGGCGTGGAGCTGGACATGGAGCAGCTGCTGGACCCCAGGCAGATGGATCTGGAGGGTCTGCAGGACTATCTGGAGGGGCTGGAGGACGCCAAGGCGAATCTGGACGCCGGAGAGGCCGACCGTCTGGCGGAGCTGGAGGCGCTCATCGCCGAGGCCAAGGCCCAGATCGAGCAGCGGAAGGCGTAAGCGTCCATGCCCTATGATCTGAACGAGCCGCTGGTCATCGGCATCAGCTCCCGTGCGCTGTTCAATCTGGAGCAGGAGAACGAGATCTATGAGACCCGGGGCGTGGACGCCTATGAGGCCTATCAGGTGGAGCACGAGGGGGACATCCTGCCCAAGGGCTCAGCCTTCCAGCTGGTGAAGGCGTTTTTGAAGCTCAACGAGCGCAGCGACCGCCGGCTGGTGGAGGTCATCATCATGTCCCGCAACAGCCCCAACACCAGTCTGCGCATCTTCAACTCCATCGCGGACTACGATCTGGACATCACCCGGGCCGCCCTCAGCGGCGGGGCCGAGATCGCGCCCTATCTGCGTGCCTTCCGGACGGATTTGTTCCTCTCGGCCTTCGAGCCGGACGTGCAGCAGGCCATCGACCACGGCGTGGCCGCCGGCCGGATCCTCACCGGGGCCGCCCATGCCGACGCCCGGCGGAGCATCGACCAGATCCGCATCGCCTTCGACGGGGACGCGGTGCTCTTCGCCTCGGAGTCGGAGCGCATCTTCAAGCAGCAGGGCATCGAGGCCTTCCAGCAGAACGAGCGGGAAAAGGCGGACATCCCCCTGCAGCAGGGACCATTCGCCAACTTCCTGAAGGCCATCGCCGGCATCCAGAAGCAGTTCGGCAACGGCCCGGAGGCGCCCATCCGCACCGCCCTGGTCACCTCCCGCAACGCCCCGGCCCACGAGCGGGCCGTCAAGACCCTGCGCTATTGGGGCGTGCGCGTGGACGAGGCCTTCTTCCTGGGCGGCGTCAGCAAGACGGACGTGCTGTCCGCCTTCGGCGCGCACATCTTCTTCGATGACCAGAGCATCCACACAGAGCCTGCCTCCCGGGTGGTGCCCGCCGCCACGGTACCCTACCGCGCCGGCGACAATCCGAATCAGTAAACAGCCCCCGGCCCATCATGCGGCCGGGGGTTCCGCGTGGAAATCAAATATGAATGAATAGAGCTGTTGGATAGGGAGCAAGGCTTCCCCTCCCAGGGGAAGCTGTCAGCGCAAGCTGACTGATGAGGTGGTTCTATCGCCGCGTCAGCGGCATCTTTATGGATTGCCGGAGTTTGTTCTTCCGGCATTTTCATATGGTTGCGGCTTACGCCGCCATGGGACACCCCTCATCCACCGCAAGCGGTCCCCCTTCCCCCTGAGGGGGAAGGCAGCGCACAAACCTACAACTCTATAAATATCAATTTGCCAGAGTGTTGGTTTCTGCGCAATACCTAAAATAGAATGTCATCGCGAGGAGCGAAGCGACGCGGCAATCCGTTCCCTGCAGGGCCGGCGATTTGGTTTCGCATGATTCAGGCGAATCCGTTCAGCACCAACGGATTGCGAGTCTCCACTCCGTCGCCGGGGGATGCGGATTGCCACACCAGCCTGCGGGCTGGTTCGCAATGACAGCTCTTTTGGTGCGGTGATGGATTTCATACCGGGCGATTCGTGAATCGCCCCTACAAACTCCCAATTTCCCTGCCTCGCCACGGCAAAACCCCCGCCCTTTCGGGCGGGGGCATCATTTCGGATGTTTATTTCTTCAGCTCCATGTAGCGGTTGAGAACTGCCGCCAGCTGGGCGCGGGTGGAGTTGCCCTGGGGCGCGAAGGTGCCGTCCTCCATGCCCAGAACGACGCCCTTCTCCACGGCCCAGGCCACCGCCGGGACCGCGTAGGTGCTAATCTTCGTAGCGTCCTTGAACTGCTTCACACCGTCGGCGTTCTTCACGGTGTCCTGGCTGTAGCGATACAGCATGGCGACCATCTGCTCCCGGGTGATGTTGGCATTGGGCGTGAAGGTGGTCTCGCTGGTTCCCTTTACCACCTGGTTGTTGTAGCACCAGATCACAGCGTCCTTGTACCAGTCTGCCGCCAGGTCCGTGAAGGGGCACTTCATACCATCCACCTTCGGAGTGCCCGCCAGGCGGTAGATCACCGTGGCAAACTCTGCACGGGTGGTGGTGCCTTCGGGCGCGAAGATCGTGTCGCCCGTGCCCTTCATGATGCTGTTTTCCCAAACGTAGTAGACGTTGTCATAGTACCAGGAGCCCTTCTTCACGTCCGTGAAGGGGAACTTCTTGGTCTCGTCGGCAGGCTTGGTGTCGTCGCCGGGTTTGGCGTCATCACCGGGTTTGGCGTCATCACCGGGCTTGGTATCGTCGCCGGGCTTGGCGTCATCACCGGGTTTGGCGTCATCACCGGGTTTGGCGTCATCACCGGGCTTGGTATCGTCACCGGGTTTGGTGTCATCACCGGGCTTGGTGTCGTCACCGGGTTTGGTGTCATCACCGGGCTTGGTGTCGTCGCCGGGCTTGGCGTCATCACCGGGCTGGGTATCGTCCGCAGCCCGCTCGGGGAGCGCCTTGAAAATCTGGTCGGCGATGTAGGCATGGCCCGCCTCGTTGGGGTGGGTGCCCACCAGCATCATGACATAAAGGCCATCTGACTCGGAGAGATCGGAGAGGGCCGGGAAACCGAAGACCTCGGTATCCGAGATATCGACATATTTGTAATTCCAATGCTGGGGGCTGAGGGTGCTGATATAGAGGTTGATGTCCGCGATGACCGGATCAATGAGACGGCCAACCTGCAGGAAAGAAGCATCTTCACTGAGCTGGAGCGCCCGGAAGGGGTTATAAAGGCCCAGCGCAAGGACCGTTGCATCCGGATTCAGCTGGTGGATGGTGGAAGTGATCACTTCCCAGTTCTGGCGGAAGGCGATCTCACTTTCAGCGAGGGTGGAGAGCGCGGCAGTCATCACCTGCGGCAGCTTTCCCATCGTCTCCATCGTGGACATCATCTCAGCAAAGGCTGCGCCGATGCTGCCGCCGTGTTCTGTGAGCAGCGCTTTCAAACGGGCAGTGATGCCGGTCTCGGAGTCGCTGCTGTAGACGTTGGTCAGTGCGTTATGCATGGTCTTCAGCATCAGATCGTTGGAGCCGATGTTGATCGTGATCAGGTCCGCTTCCTTGACGCTGTCCACATACTGCTGGCGCGAGGCGAGGAATGCGTCCATGTCCATGCCGAGATTGGTCGCAACCAGAAGCTCGGTGTAGTCATCGCCGTTGTAGCTCTCGTCCAGCATCATACGCAGCTCGGTGCTGCGCATACCGGAGCGGGACAGCGAGTTGGTCTTATCCGCGCCGATCGCTTTGGATACGATCTCCGGGAAGCTGTTGACCACCAGCGTGCCATCGTTCAGACCGATGACTTTGCCGTCAACGATGGCGGGGCCGTCGCTGGTAGAGTAGGGATAGGTGGACAGACCGAAACCGCCGGGGACGCTGTCACCGAGGACCGTGTAGGTATCGTAGTGCCTGACCGTCTCCTTCGTGGCGGCGCTGGCACTGATGCACACCAGGCCCATGCACAGGGCAAGAGTCAGCACCACAGCGATAAATCTTGTTGCTTTCTTCATGATATCCTCCCTTTTATAAATTATGGTAGAATTATTATAGCGCACAAAACCGATTTTGGGAATTCTTTTTTGAAAAATTGCAGCTTAAATTATTATTAAGCTCTTGGGAGGCATGTTTGCCGTTCTGCGCACAAAAACCCGCCCTCTCGGGCGGGTTTTCAGGCTTTATTTCTTCAGCTCCATGTAGCGGTTGAGAACTGCCGCCAGCTGGGCGCGGGT
>CAMHRJ010000080.1 GCA_946187475.1 uncultured Clostridia bacterium
TAGAAAAACGTCAAACATCCCGCAAAGCGTCGCCTTGCGGGATGTTGCAGATCGGGTAAAGCGATTCAGATCTTGTACTGGGCCAGTTCCGCGGGAGCAGAATCCGGGTCCACAGAGAGACTGACCGTGAAAGAGACACTCTCCTTCTCGGAGAAAGCGTTCAGCCACTGGATGAACTCCACGATGCCCTCCAGCTCGATGCCGGGGATCATCTTGGTGAAGTTGTCGATGAAAATATGGGTGATGTCATAGTTGCCTGCGTGCAGGCCGCTGAGCAGACCCTTGAAAAACTCCGCGGTGCCGATGGCGTAATCGCTGGCGAACACCAGACGCGCCTGGGGCGGAATGTCATAAGTAAGCTTCTTATCCTTCTCGATGCAGACGATGGAGCCGGTTTCGGTGTCCAGCGCCGTGCGAACCATGTCCACGAGCCGCTTCGTCTTGCCGGAGCCCTTGAGCCCCATGATCAGCTGAACCATGTTTGGTCACACTCCTTTGTGGTAATTTCAGGCAGCTGCCTCAGGATGCGTTCCATCCTGAGAACAGCTTACCACGTTTTCGGTTTTTTCGCAAGCGGAAGTTGCGCTTATTCCACGCCGGGCTTCTCCAGCAGACGGAACATGTTTTTCTTGTACGCTTCCACGCCGGGCTGGTCGAAGGGGTTGACGCCGGACATGTAGCCGGAGATGCCGCAGGCCAGCTCGAAGAAGGTGACGAGCTCGGCAAAGCCCACCTCGTCCCGCTTGTCGGCGATGACCTCCAGATTCGGCACGCCGCCGGAGATGTGGGCGGCCTTGACAGCCTCCTGGGCCACGCGGGAGATGTCGGAGAGCTTGCGTCCGGCCAGATAGTTCAGCTGGTCGGGGTCGCCCATGGCGAAGGGCACATTGAAATCGGTCAGAGGCTCCCGGAAGGTGACCACGGTCTCCATCAGGGTGCGGGGGCCGTCCTGGACATACTGGCCCATGGAGTGCAGGTCGGCGTTATATTCCACGCTGGCGGGATAGATGCCGATGCCGTTTTTGCCCTCGCTCTCGCCATAAAGCTGCTTCCACCACTCCGCCATGTAGCGGAAGGTGGGCTCGTAGCAGGCGAGGATCTCGATGCTCTTGCCGGCCTGACGATAGAGATGCTGCCGGGCGGCGGCATACTGCCAGGCGGGGTTCTCAGGCGAGCGCTGGTCCATGGCGGCAAAGGAGGCGATGGCAGCGTCGATGACCTGGGCCGCGTCGATGCCGGCGGCGGCCATGGGCAGCAGGCCCACGGCGGACAGCACGCTGTAGCGGCCGCCCACATCGTCGGGAACCACGAAGGTCTCCCAGCCCTCCTCGGTGGCCATGCCCTTCAGCACGCCGCGGCGGGCGTCGGTGGTGGCGATGATGCGCTTTTTCGCCTTCTCAGGGCCGTACTTGGCCTCCAGCAGACCGCGGAACATGCGGAATGCCAGAGCGGGCTCCAGGGTAGTGCCGGATTTGGAGATGACGTTGATCTCAAAGTCCTTCTCCCCCAACTCCTCCAGCAGCAGGGAAAGGCTGTCCGGAGACAGGGAATTGCCGGCAAAGATGATCTGCGGGTCGCCGGCCTGGGGCTTCGGACGCAGCAGCTCGATGGCGCCCTTGGCGCCCAGATAGGAGCCGCCGATGCCCACGACCACCAGCACCTCACTGCGGCCGCGGATGCGGTTGGCAGCGGCGATGATCTGCTTGAGTTCCTCTTCCTTCACCCGCTGGGGCAGGCCCAGCCAGCCGGTAAAGTCGGCGCCGGCGCCGGTCTTCTCGGCCAGAGTGCGGTGGGCCGCAGCGGCGGCGGCATAATCGGGTCCGGCAGCATCAAAGAAGGATTTTGCGCCGGAGAGATCTACTTTCAACATGATGGTTTCCCCTCTCTCAACAATATGGGTATGTTGGTTTTATTATACACGATTCGGAGAACTTCGCAACAGAAAAATGGAAGTTCGTTGCCGGAAATTTACTGCAGGCTGCCCTCCAGGGTCAGGAGCTTTTTCTTGTTCTCCAGGCCCCCGGCATATCCGGCCAAACTGCCGTCTGCCGCCAGCACCCGGTGGCAGGGGATGATGACGGAAATGGGGTTCCGGCCCACGGCGCTGCCCACGGCCCGGGCAGAGCTGCTCAATCGGGCAGCCAGCGCGCCGTAGGTGTTGGTCCCGCCATAGGGGATCTCCAGCAGCGCGTCCCAGACCCGGCGCTGGAAGTCCGTGCCTTTGGGCGACAGCTTCAGCGCGGAGACCGGCGGGTTTTCGCCGGCGAAATAACGGTCCAGCCAGAGTCGGGCAGCGTGCAGCACAGGCGTCTCCCGCTGCTGCCCCTCCCCTGCCAGATGCCGGGCTTCGTATTTCTGTCCCCGGATGACCAGGGCCGTCAAAGCGTCGCCCTCGGCGGCGATGGTCAGACACCCCAGCGGGGAGTCATATTGGATATAGTCGTACATGGGCTGCCTCCTGTTTTCGATAGAAGAATCCCGGATGGTCCAGGACAATCCGGGATTGGGGTGTACTTGGGCTCAGCCTTCCTTGCCGTTGGCCTTGCGCCACTCGGCATAGGCCTGCAGCTCGGGGTCCACCATCACGAAGGCCGCAACAACGACGGCCACGTCGTCCACCATGCCGATGACCGGCTTGGAATCCGGGATCAGGTCCTTGCCGCTGAGCAGATAGATCAGCGCGCAGATCATGGTGATGATGACCTTCGGGGAGACCTCGGTATACTCCTTGGTGATGTAGCCGCGGATCATGGAGATCATCAGCGGGAACTTCGCCAGCGCCGCGCCCACGCCGGGCACGTCCTTGACCTTTTCCTCCGCCTTCTGCAGCAGCTCTTCCACCTTACCGGTGTCCTTCAGCAGCTCTTCGGCCTGACTCTTGAAGCCGTCCAGGGCTTCCTTCGCTTTTTCCATGCTGATGGGGCTTTCCATAGGTCGTTCCTCCTTGATACAGTTTCATTTCCGCAGCGCAGCGCAAAGCGGTGTGCCTGCTGATTTCAGTATATCCGCATTTTTCCAAAACTGCAAGTGCCGATTTTCGTCCGGGGAACGGTTGACATTTCCCCATTCTGTGTTACGATTGTACCAGTATCGCACGATCACGGAGGGATTGGGTGAAGCAAAAAAAGAAAAACAAACGATGGCTCATCACGCTGGTCGTAGTGCTGGCGCTGCTGCTGGCAGTCGGAATCGGGACGGTGGTCTATCTCCGGGATTATTACCACGCCAGCGCAGAGGCCTTTGCAGTTCTGGAGGCAGACAACCAGACCGTGCAGGTGGTCCAGAGCGAGGACCGCATCGCTTTCCTGCCGGAAGCCCCTGCGGCGGGACTGATCTTCTATCCCGGCGGCAAGGTGGAGTGTGAGGCCTATGCCCCGCTGCTGGAGGCCTGCGCAGAGCACGGCATCCTGTGCGTCCTGCTGCGGATGCCGGGCAATCTGGCAGTGCTGGACCGGAACGCCGCAGACGGCGTGGCGGCGGACTACCCCGAAGTTACGGACTGGTACATCGGCGGACACTCTTTGGGCGGCGCCATGGCGGCCAGCTATGCAGGCACCCACGCTGACACACTTGCGGGGCTGGTGCTGCTGGCGGCCTATTCCACCGCCGATCTGACGGACAGCGGACTGCAGGTGCTCTCCATCTACGGCTCCGAAGACGGGGTGCTGAACCGGGAGAAATATGACGGCAATCGCCCCAACCTCCCCGCCGACACGGTGGAGCTGGTGATCGAGGGCGGCTGCCACGCCGGGTTCGGCAGCTACGGGCCTCAGGATGGCGACGGCACGCCCGCCATCTCCGGCGAAACACAGATCGCCCGAACGGCGGAGGCCATCGCCGCCATGATCCTGCCGGCGCAGGAGATCGCGGCATAAAGAGAAAAGAGCTGTGAAGCAACTGCTTCACAGCTCTTTTTGCGTGTGTAAGAGTTATTGGATGATGCGCTTGGCGCCCACATAGTGCTGGATGTAATAGGAAGAACCAAGATCGCTGATGATGACGCCGACAGTACTGGTGGAGGCATGGATGAACTGGTTGCTGCCGATGTAGATGCCCACATGGCCCACATGCTCGCTGGAGTTGGAGAAGAACACCAGATCGCCCGGCTGCAGGTTGGCCTTTTCCACGTAGGTGCCGTTGTTGTAGTAAATGGCGCTGGCCACGCGGTTCATGGAGTAGCCGCACTGCTTGTACACATAGTTCACGAAGCCGGAGCAGTCAAAGCCCGAGGGGCTCATGCCGCCGTAGACGTACGGATAGCCGAGATACTTCTTGGCGGTGGCAACGATGGTCTGCTGGATGGAGCTGCCCGTGCTCTCGGTGGTCGTGGTGCTGCCGGTCTCCGCGGGAGCGGCAGCAGGCGCGGGGCTGGCGGCCTTGGTGGTGGTCACGTAGAGGCTGCAGACATAGCCCTGCTTGCCGTTGATGGTCACGCTGCTCCAGTCACCGCTGGTACCGGTGATGGTCAGGGGCGTGCCGTTGTTGTACATGCCCAGGATGGAGTAAGTCGTGCCGGCGCCGGAGCGCAGTCGCACGTAGTCGCCCTTGATGTAACCATCGGTGCCGGAGGATGCGCTGGCGGCAGAGGCAGCTGCTGCGGGCTTGGACGTAGTCATATAGTCCTTGCACACATAGCCGTTGGTGCCGTTATAGGTGACGGCATACCAGCCGTTGCTCTCGCCGGTGATGGTCATCTCGGTGCCCGTGTTGTAAACGCCGAGGATGGAGGTCGTGGTGCCCGCGCCGGAGCGCATGCGCACCTCGGTGCCGTTGATGTAGCCGGTCTGGGAAGCAGTCTGCGCCGGGGCGCTCTGGGCGCTGCCGGTGGTGACGTACTCAGAGCTCATATAGCCGCTGACGCCGCCGATGGTGACCTTGCTCCAGTCCCCTTCCGTGCCCGTAATTGTGAGCGCGGTACCGTTGTTATAGGTGCCCAGGATGGAATAACCCGTGCCGGCGCCGGAGCGCAGTCGCACGTAGTCACCCTTCACCGAGCCGCTGGCGGATGTGCCGCTGCTGGCGGGAGCAGCGCTGCTGGAAGCGCCGGAGGCTCCGGAGAGCTTCAGGTAATCGGCGCTGACATAGCCGGTGGTGCCGTTATAGTCCACCTGATACCAGTTGCCCTTGACGCCGGTGACCTTCATGGTGGCGCCGGGGTCGAAGGAGCCGATCACGCTGTCGCCGGTGCTGGCGCCGCTGCGGAAGCACACGGAGGTCGCCGTGATCGTGCCGGTGCCGAAGTTGCCGCTGGCGTCCTGGGAGACGGTCAGATAGTCGCCGGAGATATAACCCTCGGTGCCGTTATAGACCACCTTGTACCAGTCGCCGGCCTTCTCCTCCACCACAACCTTGGTGTTTGCCGGCAGGGTGACGATGATGCCGTTGCTGATGCTCGCGCCGTTTCGGAGATTCACATCCGTGGTGGTTGTGCCGCCGCCGATGCTGGCCGCGCTCACGCCGGTCGCCAGCATGACGGCGCAGAGAACTGCCGTCAGTCCGGAACGAAACCAATTTTTCTTCATACGAATCCTTCCTTTCGCCGCTGCGTTCCCCACAAAAAGCAGAAAAGCTTCCGAAGCGGCGCCGAAAGCTCCTCGCCTGCTTCTCGTTGGGGCGGCCGTGCGAAGGATCACACGGCCGAATGGTTTGGGTGAAAACGCCGGTCGGCGTTTTCCTTTACTTCTGGGATAAGGCCCGCTCCAACCACGCGACCGCCACGTCCATGGCGGGGTAGAGTCCGTCCTTCTCGGTCTTCTTGACCACGCGGTCCCGGCTCTTGAGGTCCGGGTCCGTCAGCTGCAGCTGTACCGCAACGCGGTCGGCTACGTCCAGATCCTTCACCTTCTTGGTGCTGAGGATCTGCAGCATGACGATGTATTTGTCAGCCATACTGCCGAAGTAAATCAGGTTATCCATCCGTCTCAGGGGATGACCCTTATACACCAACTCTTTTGACTTTGCCAAAATATAACACCTCCGGTCTATGACTGTTATCGAATTGTAACATATTCAGTATTTTCTGTCAACCTTTGTTTCTATTGGAATTATGGTTAACTTCAACAAAAATTTTAAACTTTTTGAAAACGATGGAAAAAACCGGCAAAAGAAGTGGAAAGTGTCCGCTTCTCTTGCCGGATTTCAGGTTTACCAGTTGACCGCGAACAGGAATGCATCCTCATCGGGCGGATTCTCCGCCGGTTCATCCACAGGTTCGGGTTCGGGCGTCGGTTTCGGCGTCGCGGTGGGCTTGGGCGTAGCCGTGGGCTTCGGCGTGGCCGAGGCCTTGGCCTTGGGCGAAGCCGAAGGCGAGGCATCAGGCGTCTCGGTGGGTTTGGGCGTGGCAGGCGTCAGATCGCCGAAGATGCCGGTGGGATTGCCGACCTCGGGCGTCGGGAACGCCTTATAGGCCAGGTCGCGGTGGATGTCCGCCATGACCAGACGGAATATCTGGGCTGCGGGGTTGCCGCTGTAGCTCATTTTTTCCGGGGTATCATAGCCGGTCCAGACGGCGGCCACATAGTAGGGCGTGAAGCCCACGAACCAGCGGTCGCAGTCGTTGCTGGTGGTACCGGTCTTGCCGCCCACGGGCATGTTGCTCAGACGGGCCTCGGTGCCGGTACCGGCGTTGACGGCGTTGAAGAGCATATCCTCCATGTTCCAGGCCACATTCTGCTTGAAGGCCTGGATCGTGCGGGCGGGATTCTCCAGCACCACGTTGCCGGCGGAGTCGGTGACGTAGTTGAAGGTGCGGGAGTAGGTGAACACACCGTCATTGACGAATGCACTGTAGGCCTGGGCCATCTCGCGGACCGTGATGCCGTTGGTCAGCTGACCCAGGGCCAGCGGCGCGTAGTCGCAGTCGAAGTCATCCAGACTGGTGACGCCCAGCTTCTCCTTCAGGAACTGGAAGGAGACGGCGGGAGTCAGCTTATCGAGAATCTGGGCGGAGACCGTGTTCAGCGAGCGCTGCAGGGCGGTGCGGATGGTGATGACGCCATAGTTGCCGCCGCCGGAGTTCTTCGGATACCAGCCGGTACCGGAGAGCTTGATGCTGGCAGAGTCGTTGACCCGGGTGTTCTGGGTGATGAGACCCAGCTCCATGGCGGGACCATAGACCGCGATGGGCTTGATGGAAGATCCGGGCGGGCGCTGGGACTGGGTGGCCCGGTTCGTGCCGAAGTTGATGTCCTTGCTGCCGGTGCCGCCGGCCATGGCCTGAATCTCGCCGGTGTAGGGGTCGAGGATCACGATGGCAGACTGGCACTGCTTGCCGGAGGCAGAGTTGTGCAGCGGCAGCTTGGAATAATCGGTGTAGTAGGAATCCACGATGTTCTGGATTCTGGGATTAAAGCAGGAATAGACCTGATAGCCGCCGGAGTAGAGCATGGTCTTGGCGGTGTCGCGGCTGATGCTGCGGTCCTCCATGAGACGCTGGATCACGTCCTCGATGACGGCCTCGGCATAGTAGCTGTAGATGGTCTGTCCCTCATCCTCGGTCTCGGTGTGGACGAAGACCGGCTCATCCGCCACGGCCTGATCATGCTCGGCCTTGGTGATGTAGTCCAGCTCGTACATCTTGTCGAGGATGTAGATGCGGCGCTTGTTGTTGTTCTCCGAGCTGATGAAGGGGTCATAGCGGGAGGGGTTATTGGTGATGCCCACGATGCTGGCGCACTCCGAGAGCGTCAGCTCCGAGGGCGTCTTGCCGAAGTAGGTCTCGGCCGCGGTATAAACGCCGTAGGAGCCCTCCCCGAAGTAGATGACGTTCAGATACCACTCCATGATCTCTTCCTTGCTGTAGCGCTTTTCGAGATCCAGAGCCTGGAAGATCTCCAGGAGCTTGCGCTGGACGGTGATGTCATCCTGGTGGGTCAGGTTTTTGATCAGCTGCTGGGTGATGGTGGAGCCGCCGAAGTCGTTGCGCATGCCCAGGAACATGTTCACGAAGGCGCCGGTGGTGCGATACCAGTCCACGCCCTTGTGGTTGTAAAAACGCTGGTCCTCAATACTGACCGCCGCGTGCTGCAGATTCAGCGGGAGGTCCGCGTAATCCACCCAGACACGCTTCTCCAGCTCGTCAGAGAGACGGTGAAGTCCTCCAGCTCGACGTCCAGCTGCGTGGAGAGGCAGGTTTTCACATAGTACGCAAAGATGCACAGAAACAGCAGCGCCGTCACGATCAGAATCAGGAAGATCGTGCCGATCACACGAAAAATGGAACCGGTTACGCCAACTGCGGCGGTGGCGGTGCCGTCGGCTGCCGCGCGGGTCCGGCTTTTCTTCTTGGATGCCATGTGCGTCGATTCACCTCCAAATCAGGGGTTGTCAGAGTATTATAGCACAGAATGTCAACCGTGAACAGCGAAAATTAAAAAGTTGGTTAAAAATTAAGAAATTTGTGCAGGATAAATAAAAACAACCCGAAAATTCCGGGATGGAAGAACAGGAGGCAGTATCATGAGAGGCCTGTGGCTGAAAATCGCGGGCACAGCAGCACTGACGATTTGCGCGGTTCTGGCGGCCGTACACACGGCGGGCACCTTCCCCGGCCAGGAGCAGACCGAGCCCCAAAGCTACGATGGGGCC
>CAMHRJ010000081.1 GCA_946187475.1 uncultured Clostridia bacterium
ATCCAGCGTCGCGTCGATCTCACGGCTCTCGCCCACAGCCAGCGCTTCCAACGGTTCGGAATACAGCAGCAGCTCGTCACTGCTGTAGCTTTCGCTCAGATCGTAGGGGCCGGTCATGCGGACGGTTAAGTTTTCACCCTCCGCCGTGGCTGCGTTGCCGTTGTTGGTCAGCGTGCCGAGCAGGTGGAAGCCATCCTCCGCCTGGTAGGTACGCATAGCGGTCAGCTCATAGCTTGCCCTGGCGGCAAGCGGCTCAGTGGTGAATATTTCGCGGTTGTTGTAATTGTTTTCCTTTGTCTCCACCCGGAGATATGCTCCCTCCAGCGCTTCCGGAGCCGTCCAATCCAGGGTCAATTCTTCGCTGGTGTTCGGGAACAGGCGGCTGTCCGCATCATGGCTCCAAAGCAGTGTCTCGCCGTTGTCTGTCACCTGCCAGACGTCCACGTGGTAGCCCTCTGCAGTAGTCAAGCCCTCATTGGCAACCGTCAGCCGCACCGTCATGCTTTGGCCAGGCTGCGGCAGCGTGATTTCCTGCTCAGGCGCATCCTCGCAAAGCTCCAGCAGCGTGACGCTCCGGGTCTTGACCGAGCCGCAAGGCTCCAGCGTGGTGGCCGCCAGCTGCAGATCGGAGATGGACAGCGGGTTTTCCGCGTCCTCTGTCAGACTGATCTGATACTGATTGTGGACCACCAGCAGGTTTTCTCCATCCAGCGTCAGCGCAAGCTCATCGTTCTGCAGGCCGGAATTCGTAAGCTGGTAGGGCTTTGACCAGGTGCCGCCGGCGCCGGACGCAAGATCGGGATCCACATACCGGCTGACCGCAAAGAGCTCCTGCCCGGCAATCGCGTCCTCCTCTGTCTTCGGCGCAGAGGCGGTCCATACAACATAGATGCTGCCGTTGGCGTCCTCGACCACACGGAAGTCCGCCATCTGCCGGGAGGCGTTTTCGTCCGTAGAGACGGAGTCCACATAGAAGGGCACCGCCATATTCCCGGAGCCGTCGGTCTTGGGCTTGAGCGTGCCGTCGCTGTTAATTCCTTTTTCCAGCAGCATGGAAATATCCAGATAGCAGACGCCCTTGCCTGCCCGGTACCAGAACAGCTCGGTCACGGTCTGTGCGTCCTCGCCGCTGCCGCGCGCGGTACGGACAAACTGCGGCAAAGCATCGGAAACCACGTCGTCTGTCAGGCGGATGCGATGATAGGTCCGGTGGTCGGCAAAGGAGTAGACCTGCAGGAAGAGCTCCTTGTCGGTTTCGGTATCGTTGCTGGAATCCCGGTCCACGGTGTAGGCGTAGAGTGCCTTGCCGTCATACCCGATGGCAGTAAAGTCCGGAATCGCGTAGAATTCCCGTCCGCCCTCCGCATTCTCAAAGGTCGGCGCATCCAGGAAGCGCTGGCCGCAGAAATTGTCCAGCATGGTCTGCTCAGCTGCAGGATCGCTGAGCTCGCCCTCATAGAACTCGTCCGTCATCCACTTGCCCTTTTCGCTGTCATAGGGCAGATAGCAGATTACAGAATCGTTGACATAGGGATTGGCAAGCTCCGTCGGATCCTCGGTGAGCGAGCCGGATTTGATGAAGTAGATGATCGCGTCGCCGTTTTCGGTGTTGCATATGACGGTAGGATTGGCGTCGTAATAGTGCCGCGGCTGCGCCTCGCCGTCCACAATGCGCTGGTCCTTGGATATGCGCTGCGTTTCACCGACGGAAACCGTGCCGTCGCTGCCGATTTCGGCAAAGGCCGCGAAGACCTCCATGCTGCGCAGATAATCGGCGGTCGGAGTGTCGTCGGTGATGTCATCCGCCTCGGTGGAAACCCAAGCCAGCAGCACGCGGCCGTCGTTGGTTTCGGCGATCGAGGGCTGGAAGTCGGCGGTGCCGTCGTCGGATACGACCACGGGCTCCGACCAGATACCATTCCTGCAGGTGGTCAGCATCAAGGTGGTGCGCTGATAAGGGCCCTTGTCCGGATCGTTGGACAGATAGGCCAGCACTACCGTGCCATTCTTCAGGGTAATCAGCTGCGGATCGGCCCGCTCATAGCTGTTTTCTACCAGGGTGTAGGTCTGCTTCGGCGTAAAGGCACCGCGCTTGGCGGAAGCGTTGCCCAGCCATTCGGAGACTGCGTCATAGCCCGTGCGAAGGGTGAAGGGGTCGTCCTTCGCTGCTGCATCGCTCTGCAGCCCGTTCCGTGGCAGTCTGTCGGAAGCCACATTCTCGAATTTGCCGAATTTGAGCTGCGGGAAACTGTACATCAGCGGAAGCGAGGCCAAAAACAGGTCGACCATACCGCCTGCCTTGAAGGTGAGGTTCGCACCCAAGGGGTCGCTTCCTTCAACGTACTCCTCAGGCTCATAATCGATCAGGGCATCAAACTCGCCCACCAGGCGCACGCCGATGGTTCCGCAAAGACCGACGCCTGCGCTGATCTGCACCATACCGCCGACCTGGATACAGTATTTGAACTTGTCGTTAAAGCTTCCGCCCAGATCCAGCCGTGGCACAGTAATGGCGTCGTTATAGGTGATGACGTTCGGGTCGGAGTCCTCGCGGTGCGCGCCGAAGAAGCCCATTACAGTAGCTTCGATCTGAACGCCCACGTAAGCGGGGATGAAGACCACGGGAATGATAAAATACCAGGCCTTTTTGACGCCCACCGTGGCGCTGATATAGGCGCCCATGCCGCTGAGGATGATATCGGTCGTCTCCAGTCCGGTGCTGTCCTTCACGGTGCCGACGGTAAAGTCAAAGTACATGCCCAGGTGGAAGTTGAAGCGAAATTGCCTCGAGCCAAGATCAGCCACGTCCTTTGTGGTCTTGCCGGTGTTGTCGGCGAAGGCCTTGTGGAAGCTCTTGTCCAGACCTTCCTTCCATGTTTTGAAGGGGTGCGCGACGGCAAACAGCTTTGCCCAGTCCGTACCGTCGTCACCGGCGTAGCGGGCGATCATGGTATTATTCACCTTGTCGATGATGTTTATAGGTGACACGCCGATGAACATCCGGTAGCCCTCTTCGGTTTTTGTCCAACCCACGTTGACAAAGGGGAACTGATAGTTGCTTCCTACGTCCCCCAGCAGCGGCAGCGTCGTAAAGCTGAACTCAATCGGCGTATCCGCCAGACCCTGCTCCACCGGCGGGACGTATTCGTTCAGCGTATAGATCCCGTAGCCGCTGTTGATGTTGCTGTAGGTATAGGACTTGATCTCCAGCTCCGCCGGATCCACGCTGCCGTCATGGTCCGCCAGCAGCGCAAGCGCCTCGGCGGGGATCTCCAGCTCCGACGCCTGCGACAGCAGATCCGTGGTCAGGCTCACCAGCAGCCGGTCGCCGGGCTCGGCGGCGTAAATCAGGCTTCCATCCTCGCCGCTGAGCTGGAAGGGAATCTCCTGTGTAAAGGTATAATCTCCGGTGCTGCTGTTGATCACAGCCTCATCCAGCTCGTCAAACGCGTACCGCAGCTGGCCGGTCGCATCCACCAGCTTGAGCTGCAGCCCGATGGGCCGCTCATAGATTTCCTCCTCCGTATAGCTGCCGCTGCCGTCGGTGCGCTGTACCGTGTAGCGCACAGGCTTGACCTTGACAGAGACGTGGAAGCTGTCGTCATAGCTGCCGAGGGGCACGAGGCCGCTGATGTTGGCCTCCGGGATCTCCATCCGAACGGTCTGGAAAATGGCGGCGGAGGCCGGGTTCACACCGGTATCAAAGGTCTCCGAAATATCCACGACGTCGCTGCGAAGCTGCAGCTTCACATCGCGCAGAACGCTGGTGCTGCCCACGGTAATCAGGCAGCGCACATAGAAGCGCGAGGGCGTGCGCGGAACCTTCATGTCATTGGAGCGGATCCGACCGTTTTCATCGGCGATCGCCATCATGTTTCCGGCGGCAACGGTCGCCCCCTCCGCCGGGCAGCTGGAGGCCATGCCGGTATCGTGTGTGCGCAGGTTATAGTCCTTGTAGTACAGCGTGCCCTCCAGATGGACGCTCGAATTTGCGCTTTCTGTGGTGAGGGTGATGGTATTGTCGTTCTGGTTTTCGGCTCTGCCGGCTTCAAACAGGAAGGTGTTGCCGACGTATTTATTCTTGTTGCTCAGCTCCCAGACACAGACGGTGTCATCCGACTTGGGTACCACGGGAATGGGATAGATCTTTCCGGAGATCATCTGGCCGGCGCCGACGTAAACATACTCTGTGTAAGCGCCGTTCACCGTGCCGGGCAGGCTCAAAAGCCCCTGGGGCTCAAACTTATCCAGATCCGCCGTCTTGACCCGGACCACAATCTGCGTGCTGCGCTCGATGAGGTTCGGCGTCAGCGTGACCTCCTCGTAGCACAGGCGACGGTCCTCGCCGCCGAGATAGATGGACTTGTCGCCGGAGAAGCGCTTGAGATCGTGAATCGGGTCGCCCTCGTTCTTCTTGTAGTTGTAGGCAATATCCACGCCCACCGGCACGTATTCTGTCTCATAGCCGGCGCCGATCTGCAGCGAGGAAATGGCCAGCGTGTCACCCAGGTGGATCCCGGTCAGCTCCCGCGTCTGCTGAGGGCCGACCCAGTATTCCGTGCCGCTGATGGTGTAGCAGACGGAGAAATCATAGGGGTTTTCCAGCTTGACGGAGGCGTCGATGTACTGGAACTTCGGCCGAAGCTGCATCACGCCGTAGGTGGGTGCCTGCGTGGAGAAGGAATCCTGATAAAACTTGGCGTTAGTGCCGTTTTGCAGGCTGGTCAGCAGCTCGGTGTTCTCGGCAAATTCGCTGCCGTTGATACTGAACATCTTCTTGATGTTTTCCTTGGTCATCTTCAGCGTCACCGTCGTGTTGCTCAGAAGCGTGTTGGACGAGATTGTGATGGCCGCCTCCGGCCGGTTGGCCGGCACGTACTCAATGCCGCTGAGATAGAGATAGCGATTGACGTTGGAGGCGTCATACTGGCTGATCGACACGGCGTCGCCGAGGAAGACCACAGCCTTTTTGTCCCGCGCGCCGTCCATGTAGGCGTTAAGCGCAGGGTCGGAGCTATCCGCCACATAGCTGCCGTCCTCCTGCAGGAAGGACATCTCAGTCGGATTTATCAGCCGGGCCTCAAAGGGCCGCAGAATGGGCTCCACCTTGTAGATCCAAAGCCAGTTGCAGTTGTCGCAATAGCCGTAGTAGGTAAACGCCAGCCTTTGGATGGCCTCATACGCGGGCGTGCCGGCGGATTTCTCCGCCGCCGTTTTCGTCGGATAGAAGTCCACGGTGGAGTTTCCAAAGGCCTGGGCGCTGACGTAGGAATTGATCGTTGCATCACCGGCATAATCCCAATTGATCGTGCCGACTCCGTATGGCGCAACGCGCAGCAGCGCGTGGTGGTTGCTGTGAACGTCGGTAGTTGCCCAGGTGACACGCGCGCCGTTATACCAATAGGGATTCGCCTCATCGGTCAGCTTGAATACGACGCCAATATTGCCTTCAATATGCTTTTGAAGAATCGAACTGTTATCCGTCCAGTCCATTTCCCACCAGCCGCTGTCGCTGTACTGGTTATGGCCGGTGAAATGTACTTCACCTAAGTTGTCTGGATTGACAACAACGTTGTACCCGCTTTTCTCGGGATTGTTCAGATCAATGGGATCGTCCGTTTTGACCAGCGTCAGTGTCTGCTCCACGCCGGTGGTGCGCAGCGCGGCGCTCTCCCGGGCAGCGTCTCCGGCCGAGCCGGCGCCGGTGAGCACCACTGTCGCGTCTGATTCCGCCGTCTCGCAGTCCACGCCCACCTCCAGCGTCAGCCTGAAGTCGGCTTCCCCATCGAAGTGCGAGGTATCGACCGGGATCTGCAGGGGGACGTCGCTCACGCCGAAGGGGAAGAGAATTTCCCGATTGACCTCGGAATAATCCCGGCCGGCCGTCGCAGTGCCGCCCGCAGTTTTGACACGCGCGGTGACAACGGAATTCAATGCGCCTTCCCGGTGCAGCGTCACCGTCGCCATGCCGTCGGTGATTTCGGAGTAGGTATCCTGCGAGAAGCTGACGACGGAAAGGATTTGCTCCTCGTCGTCCGCAATCGTGACAGCGCAGGTGGAGGCGGCGCTGTTGGTTGTGCTGCCGTCGGTTTCCGCCAGAATCACATAGAGCATCCGGTCCCCGTCGCTCTCGTCGTTGTCCTTCACGGTGATTTCCAGGAGCTTTTCGGTCTCGCCCGGAGCGAAGGTCAGCACCACGCCCGCGCCGGGAACCACCTCGGTCATCACATTGGCCACACGCTGCAGCTGCTGGAGCGTATTCTCGCTGGCAGTGACGTGCTGGCTGCTGCCGTCGATGCCGGTGTAGAGGTTTCTCGCCTGCTGCACGGGGTCGAGCTCCGCAAGCTCGGCGTCCGCAAGCCCGCTGCGCTCGGCCAGATAATTCAGCGCCTCGGCAACGCCGGCCTCCGCGGCGGCCATTCCCTCCTCGTCCTCGGCAAGGATGGCCTCGGCCTCGTTCTCGTCCTTGAGCTCGGTCAGCTCAAATGGCTGACCTGCAATCAGATCCATCAGGGAAACGTTGCCCTCCGGGACCTCAACCTTCGCCGAGCCGTCCAAAACGGAAACGGTATAGTCCTTGCCGTATTCCGCAGTAACGTCGGAGATTTTGACCAGCACGGAGCTTTCCGTCTCCGCACCGCCGCCTCTGCCGACACGCAGCAAGTAGGTTTCATTTGCGCCTTCGCGCAGGGTCGCAGAGGTGCTGGCGAGATAGAACAGATCGTTTGCGAGAATGTCCTCACCGATCTGCACCTCCGGCAGAGGCACCTGCACTGCCTGCGCCTTTACCTGCGTCACCGGCGCGGCCTGAAGAAGCAGGACCAGCGACAGCAGCAGACAAAGCGCACGTCTGAGTTTGCCGTTCATGTATAAATCCCCCTGTTTATAATATCCTAAATCAGTTTTTCTTCCCCGAATCCCATGACATAGTAGATCCAGGTGTGCAGCGCGTCGAGCTTCTCTTGCTGTGTCAATCCGCCGCCTCCGCCGGAAACTGCGTCCAGCATGTCCTCATCCAAAAGCTCGATTTGCCCCTCGGGCGGGCAGCTCTTTTCCGGCACGATCCGATAGCCGTTGCGCTCCGCCAGAGCAATGATTTTTTCCGGCTCGATCGATCCCGGAATCGCAACCGTCTGCTCGTAGAGACTTGGGTCGCTTCTACACAGAATCGCGAATTGGCGTGCAGTAATCTGTTTCATCACATTAAACCACCTCCTCCGGAAGGTCGCACTTTTTATTCTAACGAGGAAATTATAAAAGGCAAAGCGTGCAATAGTGTGACAAAAAAGCGCCTGAAGGCATAAAAAAACGCCCGAAGGCGTTTTTTAGAAAATTATTTCAGAAATTGAATATCAGCATTCCTGTCGTGACCTCAGCCCAGGAATATTGCAGCATAAAATCGCCGTTGAAGGAATTGATGGCGGCCATATCTCCGTCCCGCATCCGGTAGAAGTCACAGTCGATGCGGGCGCAGTTGACGGCGATGCTGCTCCGATGGCGGATCAGCGCGTCCTCCATGCCGATTTCCCTGAGCGTTGTACGCAAGTCGTGCAGCAGCGTTCGGATCCGGGTCCCCGCCAGCTTCATATCGTCTTCCTCTTCCCACAGCGCGGCGGTAATCTCTCCGTGGGTACAGCTCGCCCCTTCCCGGCTGATCAGATAGGCAAAAAGCTCTTTGGTCTGCTGCCGCTGAAAATGCAGGGGCTTGTTCTGCCAGAACACCTCAAAATAGCCAAAGCAGCGTACCGTCAGCTTTTCCGGCTCCAGGGGCAACCGGGCCGGGGGAAGCGCGTCCAGTTCCGCCCGAATCTTTTCGGCGCTGACCGGCTTGAGCACATAGCCGCTGGCACGGCACTGAAATGCGTCCAGCGCGTATTCCTCATAACCCGTGACAAATACGATCCTGGTCTGGGGCGAAAGCGTCCGGATCCGAACAGCCAACTCCAGCCCGGTCACACCGGGCATTCGGATGTCAGAGAACACCACGTCCGGCCGCAGCCCCTCCTCCCGAATGGCGTCCAGCGCAGGCTGCCCCAGCAGGAAGTCCCGAATCTCCGCCTCCGGCGCAGCCTCTGCAATCGCGGCGTGAAGATATTGCAGCAGCTTCCGTTCATCATCGATGGCAAATATCAGCATGTCGCTTCGCTCCTTTCTGTAGTGATCAGTGGTTAGCGGGCAAAAGAAACTGAACAAACTCTTTTGTGGAGTTCCGAACTTGTCCCTCAGCAATATTAGATGGTACGGAAACCGCAGCACGACGCATTTGGTCCGACAACGCATATCGTTCTTCCTTTGGCAGACTCCATGCGATTCGATATGCTTCTACAACTAAGTCCATCGCTTTCTGCCATACCTGCAAATCTTTATAACCGTTTACCATACTGTCCCCTCGCTTTCTAACCCCTAACCCTTAACTACTGACCACTAACCCCTAACCACTAACCACTAACCACTAACCCCTGGGCACGCGGATCGTCGCCGTCGTTCCAGCCCCGATGTCGGAATGGATCGTCAGGCTTCCGCCATGGTCCTCCAGGCGGGAGCGGACGTTTTGGATTCCGATGTGC
>CAMHRJ010000082.1 GCA_946187475.1 uncultured Clostridia bacterium
GCTGAACCCGCTGCGGGACACCTTCGGCATCGACATCAGTGAGGACGCCATGCGCAAGGCCGTGGAACAGCACAACGAGGTCTGCAGGCTCATCACCGAGATCGGCCAGTACCGCAAGGAGGAAAAACCTCGCATCACGGGCTATGAATTCCACATCATCAATCTGGTGAGCTACACCTGCCCCAAGGCGCTGATTCTGCCCATGCTGCGGGAGACTGCCGAGGAGCTGAAAACTCGGAAGCCTGACGCCAGGAAAAACTGGCGCGTGAAGATCGCCGTGGTGGGCAGTGAAATCGACGACCCCGGCTTCACCAAGCTGGTGGAGGACACCGGCGCGCTGATTGTGGTGGACCGCTTCTGCTTCGGCTCCAAGCCCGGCCGGGAGGAGATCGAGCTCCCCGAGGGCATGCCGGTGCTGGAGGCCATCGCCCGGCACTATCTCGCCACCAGCCAGTGTCCCCGGTACATGTCCAAGGAAAAGGTCCACGAGCGGCACCAGACCGTGGCCGACCTGGTGCAGGAATACCACGCCCAGGGCGTGCTGTATGAGCAGCTGAAGTTCTGCGAGTTCTGGGGCTATGAGCGGGCCCTGGCCAGCTACGTGATGACCCACGACTACGGCATCCCCTCCGTGGCCATCGACCGCCAGAACGCCACCGGCGCCAACGGCCAGCTGCGCACCCGCGTGCAGGCCTTTGTGGAGAGTCTGGAGATCAAGCAGATCAACGCCGAGAAAGGAGGGCGCTGACCATGAAGCTGCCCAATCCCAAACAGATCCCGGAGTTTTTCCGGCACATCAACGACTATACCTACCGCTTCAACCCCAAGACCGGCAACTTCCGTTACCGGGAGTTTCGCGGGCTGCGGGACGACGTGTATAACTTCTACATGTGGCTGAAGGTCTGGAAGGACATGGCCCTGCTGGTGCTGAAAGGGCCTGTGGACATCGTCCGCGCCCTGTTCCGGTATCAGTGGTTCGCCACCTACCTCTCCTATCCTGCCTTCGTAGACCGTGCCACCCTGGGCATGCGGGGAAACCAGCTGCGCATGGCGCGGCTGCAGTATGACCGCATCGTGAAGAAGGCCACGCAGTTTCTCTATGACAGCTTCTCCGCCGACGAAAACTTCCACCCCGGCAACAAGAAGGCCAAGAAGATCGTCCTGTTCGACGAGCTGATCCCCTGCGAGGTCATGGCGGGCTTCCCGAATCTCATCGGCATCCCGGCCCAGACCATGCCCATCTTCCTGACCAGCATTCTGGACCAGAACATCGTGCCGCCCTATCTGGACGCGGCGGAAAACTTCGGCATTCCGGCGGACGTCTGCCCCCTGCCCTCGGCAGAGACCGGCTGTGCTCTGCGGGATGACTATCCCAAAATCGGCTGCTGCATCATCAGCTGCAACATGCCCTGTGACGGCTCCGTGATGACCTCCGCTTTCCAGGAGCGGTACTTCAAGCTCCCGGCCCATCCCTACGGCGTGCCCATCCGCTACACCGAAGAGGAGGTGCAGCCCTACGCCATCGAGGAGATGAAGGAGCTGATTCACTTCATCGAGGACGTCAGCGGCGAGACCTTTGACTGGGACGCCTTCCTTCAGGCCATGGAGGTCTACAACCAGGAGACCCGCTATGAGCTGGCGAAATGGGAGGTCAACCGCACGCCTTATCCCCAAATGACCGGAGAGACCTTCTGGATCTACCGCATGTTCTTCTACCACCTCTCCGGCGGCATGGACAAGGACTTCCTCAAGACCGACAAAAAGGTCAACGAGATCATGATGAAGGGCTACCGGGACAAGGCGGCCTGCTGCAAGGAGATGCGCCACCGCTGCGTAGAGTGGTCCTGCCCGGCGAACTTCTATCCCGACTTCTCCATCTGGGCCCAGGAGTGCTGGGGCATCTATGTGGTGGCGGCCATGGAGACACTGATCTCCGACGTCATCATCGACACCTCCAGCCACGAGACCGCCATCCGCGATCTGGCCCTCACCTACCAGCGCTGCACCATGCGCAAGCACACCAAGGGCGGCTACCGGAACGTGCTGGACGAGCTGTGGATCGTCTGCGAGCAGTACAACGCCGATTTCGTGCTGATGTACGACCAGATCTCCTGCAAAGGCATGGACGGTCTGCGGGGTCTCTTCGACGAGCAGGCAAACGAGCGGAACATCCGCCTGCTGTGGGTAGCCCAGGATCTGCTGGACCCGCGCACCATCTCCAAGCGGGAGATGCGCCAGCAGGTGAACATGTACATGACAACCGTCATGGGCGAGGAGCCCGTGCGGCCGGATCTGGTGGACTTCGACGACTCCAAGTCCTGGTAATCGATCAAGAATATCAATCCCTGTGCGTCCAAAGGCGAACAGGGAATTTTTGTTTTGGATAGGCACACTTGAATCCAGCGAAATGCTAAAGAGAATTCGTAGGGGCGGGGCTTGCCCCGCCCGTGTACACAGGCATTCGTCGGCGGGAGGGGACACGATGACGGACGAAAATCTAAGCAAACAAGTTTGCAAGATTTTCAGTCAGCCCCTCCCCTACACCCATTGATTTGGTGCACAGCAAGATCCCACAACGGGCGATTCGTGAATCGCCCTACAAATACCAATTTGCAGCTCACTTTTCCAGCTGCTGTTCCATCAGCGTCAGGAGCTTTGCCGTGGCGGTTTCGGCTTCGGGCTGGTCGGTCTCCACCCGGAGGCTGCTCTGCTCCGCTTCCGGGCGGACCCGGACGTCCCAGCTGCCGTCCCGGAAATGGAGGCCGTCGGTGAAGTCCGCCCCCAGCTCCAGGAAGGCCTCAGAGGCTGCGCGCATGAGCCTTGCCCGATCCCGGCAGGCCACGGTGGCGCAGACGTTCTCCTGGGGCTGGGCCGGCGCCTGCGGCTCCGGCTGCTCCCCCACCTTGCCGTCCAGCAGGTCCAGGCAGCATTGGTAATAGGCCCGGGGCGTGCCGATGTCGCACCAGTAGCCCTCCATGGGAACGCCGAGGATCCGCTCTCCGCCGGAGAGGAGCATCGGGAAGAGGTCTTTGGCAAAGTCGAAGGTCTGCCCCTCCGGCACATAGCGCATGGCCTTGGGCGAGAGAACATAGATGCCGGTACTCACCAGGTTCGTCACCACCTGGGGCCAGTCCGGCTTTTCCACAAAGTGGCGCACCCGGCTGTCCCGGTCCAACAGCACCAGGCCATATTGCAGGGGTTCCGCGTTGGGGTGCAGGGCGATGGTGGCGGCGGCCCGGGCACGCTTGTGGCGCTCCATGAGCACGGCCAGGTCAAAGTCCGTGACGGCGTCGCCGCTCATGACCAGGAAATCCTCGTCCCCGTAGAAATCCCGGCACTGGAGGACGCTCCCGGCGGTGCCGATGGGCTCCGTCTGCTCCCGGTATTCCATATTGACGCCGAAGCGCGAACCGTCGCCGAAATAGTCCCGGATGACCTCCGGCCGATAGCACAATGCACAGCAGAGCTCCGTGAATCCCGCCCGGCGCAGATGGCCCACGATCCGCTCCAGCACCGGCATGCCAATCAGCGGCACCATGGGCTTCGGCAGTTCCCCGGTGACGCTCTTCAGCCGCTTCCCTTCTCCGCCTGCCAAGATCACAGCCTTCATGGAAATTCTCCTTTAAAAGTTGATTTGTCTGTAGTTTTTGCACCAAATTCGATTTGTTTCCATGTAAATTTCGCCAGTTGACGAAAAAATGATTTTTTACTATAATAAGAAAAAAATGTATCACATGAGAGGATTATCCCATGAGCGATCGATTGGAAAGCAGCACCCCGGTACTGAGCCCCGAACGGCTGCAGCAAATTCAACAGGAAAACCCCTTCGTGCGCATCAGCGACGCGGTCTACGACATTCTTGAGGAGGCCATTCTCTCCTCCCAGCTGGAGGCCGGCAGCAAGCTGAAAATCAACACCATCGCCGACCAGCTGGGCGTCTCCGGCACGCCGGTGCGCGAGGCCATTGAGCGGCTCAGCGCCCGGGGGCTGGTGGTGGAGCAGCTGGTGGACGGCAAGAAATACAAGAGCTACCACGTCTTTGACATCGACGACACGGACATCGCGGAGCTGTTCATGGCCCGCAAGGCCATCGACGGCATTGCGGCCTACATCTGCGCGGAAAAGAACTGGCGCGTGGACGTGGAGGAGCTGGAGCGGCACGCCGCGGCCTTCCGCTCGGCCATGCACGAATACGTCATGGGCAGAGCCGCCTGGCTGGACGCCGCCGCCGACCGGGCATTGCACGTTTACATCGTCAACGCCGCCCAGAACAAGTATCTCAGCGACATGTATCACTCCATCGACAAGAAGCTGAACTATCTCTCCGTGCGCACCTGCGAATATCTGGCCGCCGCGAAGAAGCGGGACGATCTGCTGCGCATCTGCTCCCAGCATGACGCGGTGATCAACGCCATCCGCATGGGCTTTCCCCAGCTGGCCCGGCAGGTCATGGACGAGCACGTGGATTTCTGCGAGGCCAACTGCCTGAACTACCGGTCCATCTCCCGGCTGGACAGCAAAAAATAAAAAGTGCTTCTCTTCGAATTCAACCTGCGAAAAACGATTTCCGGCGTTTTTCGCGGGTTTTCTACTTTTAAAAAATGAATCTGATTTGAATTCATTTTTCATTCCGCAGAGTTGGACATTTCTGACAATAATATGATAATATTGTACCAGAGAGTGTGTGCCAGTCACACAAAGAATGCGCTTTATTATTTTGAGGAGGTTCTTGCAAATGGCAAAGAACAAAGTATTCAAATCCATGGATGGCAACGAGGCAGCGTCCTACGCCGCCTATGCCTTCACGGAAGTCTCCACCATCTATCCCATCACGCCTTCCAGCCCCATGGCCGATCACACGGACCAGTGGGCTGCCCACGGCAAGAAGAACATCTTCGGCCGTCCGGTCAAGCTCATGGAGATGCAGGCGGAGTTCGCCGCCTGCGGCGCCATGCAAGGCGCGCTGGAGGCCGGTTCTCTGGCTGCGACCTACACGTCCTCCCAGGGCCTGATGCTGATGATCCCGCCCATGTACCGCATCGCGGGTCTGCTGCTACCCGGCGTCATGCACGTGGCCGCTCGTACCGTCGGTACCCACAGCGTCTCCATCTTCGGCGACCACCAGGACGTCATGGCATGTCGTCAAACCGGCTGGGCTCAGCTGGCTTCCTCCAGTGTGCAGGAGTGCATGGATCTGGCCGCCGTCGCCCATCTGAGCGCCATTGCCGGCCGCGTGCCCGTGCAGCACTTCTTCGACGGCTTCCGCACCAGCCACGAGATCCAGAAGATCGAAGTCCTGGACTACGACGATCTGAAGGCGCTGGTGGACTGGGACGCCATCGACCGTTTCCGCGCCCGTGCTCTGAACCCCGAGCATCCCACCATCCGTCACACCGGCGAGAACGACGACACCTTCTTCCAGCACCGCGAGGCCAGCAACGTGGTCTACAACGCCTTCCCCGATGTGGTCGAGGCCCAGATGAACAAGATCAACGAGCTGACCGGCCGTAACTACAAGCTGTTTAACTACTACGGCGCCCCCGACGCAGAGCGCATCGTCATCGCCATGGGCTCCGGCTGCGAGACCCTGCACGAGGTTGTGGATTACCTCCTGGAGCGCGGCGAGAAGGTCGGCTGCGTGCAGGTGCACCTGTATCGTCCCTTCAGCGTGAAGCACCTGATGGCGGTCATTCCTGAGACGGTGAAGTGCGTCTCTGTCCTGGACCGCACCAAGGAGCCCGGCGCCCTCGGCGAGCCGCTGTATCTGGACGTCTGCTCCGCCTTCATGGAGGCCGGGCGCAGCGCGAAGATCCTGGGCGGTCGTTATGGTCTGTCTTCCAAGGACGTCACCCCCGCGCAGATGAAGGCCGTATATGACAATATGCTCGGCGAGCAGAAGAACCACTTCACCGTGGGCATCAACGACGACGTGACCTTCACCTCCCTGCCTGTGGGCGAAAACATCGTCACCGCCGGCAAGAGCATCATTTCCTGCAAGTTCTGGGGTCTCGGTGCAGACGGCACCGTGGGCGCCAACAAGAACTCCTGCAAGATCATCGGCGACAACACCGATCAGTACGTCCAGGCCTACTTCCAGTATGACGCGAAGAAGTCCGGCGGCATCACCCGCAGCCACCTGCGCTTCGGCCACGAGCCCATCCGCAGCACCTACTACGTCACCATGGCCGACTTCCTGGCCTGCCACAAGCAGAGCTACGTCCACAACTTCGACATGGTCAGCGAGATCAAGCCCGGCGGCACCTTCCTGCTGAACACCCGCTGGAAGGGCGAGGAGCTGGTGAAGAACCTGCCCAACCGCGCAAAGCGGATCCTGGCCGAGCGGAACATCAAGTTCTATACCATCGACGCCACCGACATCGCCGAGCAGATCGGTCTGGGCAACCGCACCAGCACCGTGCTCCAGGCAGCCTTCTTCAAGCTCTCCGGCGTTCTGCCCATCGACGAGGCCGAGCAGCACATGAAGGACGCCGCCGTAAAGAGCTTCTCCAAGAAGGGCGAGAAGGTCGTCCAGATGAACTTCCAGGCCATTGAGCAGGGCCTCAACGCCATGGTGGAGGTCCCCGTGGATCCCGCATGGAAGGATCTCGCGGACGACCCGGTTGTGGTGGACGAAAGTCTGCCCGAATATATCAAGACCGTCATGCTGCCGGCCAACGCCGCCAAGGGCGACGACATTCCGGTCAGCGCCTATGTGGATTACGCCGACGGCGTTATGCCCACCGCCACCGCCAAGTATGAAAAGCGCGGCGTGGCCGACAACGTCCCCGTCTGGAACATCGACAAGTGCATCGGCTGCAACAAGTGCTCTCTGGTCTGCCCCCACGCGGCCATCCGTCCCTTCCTCTTCACCGAGGAGGAGGCTGCCGCCGCTCCCTGCGCCACCAAGGAGGCCAAGGGCAAGGGCTTCGAGGGTCTGCGCTTCCGCATCCAGGTGGACGTCATGGACTGCCAGGGCTGCCGCTCCTGCGCCAACGTCTGCCCGGTGGGCGCCCTGGATATGGCCCACCTGGACGACCAGGTGGACGAGCAGAAGAACTGGGATTATTGCCTGGAGAACCTCTCCGAGAAGGCCAATCCCATGAATCGCTTCTCTTCCAAGGGCAGCCAGTACGAGCAGCCTCTGTACGAGTTCTCCGGCGCCTGCCCCGGCTGCGGCGAGACGCCTTACGTCAAGCTCCTCACCCAGCTCTTCGGCGACCGCATGTATGTGGCCAACGCCACGGGCTGCACCCAGGCCGTCGGCTTCTTCGCCCCTGCCTTCCCGCAGGCGGTCACGAAGCGCGGCTTCGGCCCGGCCTTCTCCAACTCCCTGTTTGAGAACAACGCTGAGTTCGCTCTGGGCATGCGTCTGAGCATGGATCAGCTCCGCGCTCAGCTCACCGACCACGCCAAGGCCGCCATCGAGGAGACGGCGGACGCCGATCTGAAGGCCGCGCTGGAAGCCTGGCTGGTCGACGGCAACGTGGAAGAGAAGACCGTTGCGGTCTCCGACGCGGTGCGTGACGCCCTGGCCAAGTGCGATGAGCACGGCCCCGAGGTGGAGTTCGTCCGCAAGCACACCGACCAGCTGACCCGCAAGGCCATCTGGATGTACGGCGGCGACGGCTGGGCCTACGACATCGGCTTCGGCGGTCTGGACCACGTTCTGGCCTCCGGCGCCAACGTGAACGTCCTCGTCGTGGACACCGAGGTCTACTCCAACACCGGCGGTCAGGCCTCCAAGGCCACGCCTGTGGGCGCCAGCGCCCAGTTCGCGGCTGCCGGCAAGGCCACCCCGAAGAAAGATCTGGGCCTGATGCTCAGCACCTACGGCTACATCTATGTCGCCCACGTCGCCCTCGGCGCCAACCCCGAGCACCTGATCAAGTGCCTGAAGGAAGCCGCCGAGTATGAAGGCCCCTCCATCGTCATCGCTTACGCTCCCTGCATCAACCACGGCGTGGTCAAGGGCATGGGCAAGAGCATCGAGGAAGAGAAGCTGGCAGTCGAGTGCGGCTACTGGCCCCTGTTCCGCTACAACCCCGAGCTGGCCAAGGAGGGCAAGAACCCCTTCCTGCTGGACAGCAAGGAGCCCAACGGCAAGCTGCGTGAGTACATGATGGGCGAAAACCGCTTCGCCGGTCTGGTGCGTACCTTCCCGGAGAATGCCGAGAAGCTCTTCGCCGAGGCCGAGGCCCAGTGCGCCGAGCGCTACGCCATGTATCAGAAGAAGGCCAACGAGCAGGTGTAAGACAGTATCGCAATCCCCCTCCGGGATGCCGCAGCCGCGGCATCCCGGTTTTTATGTGCACAATGGATTGCAGATTTGAATTTAGCGGGGAGTTGGATTTACGCCGCACCTCAATCGTGCTCGTAGGGGCGGGGCTTGCCCCGCCCGTTAACACAGGCATTCGTCGGCG
>CAMHRJ010000083.1 GCA_946187475.1 uncultured Clostridia bacterium
CACGGCGCATGAAGCTGCCGGGGATGCGGCCCACGGCGTAGAGCTTCTCGTTGAAATCGACGGCGAGGGGGAAGTAGTCGATGCCGTCCTTCGGGCGGGCGGAAGCAGTGCAGGTGACCAGCACGGTGGTCTTGCCGTAGGTCACGAGGACCGCGGCGTTGCAGAGCTCGGCCAGCTTGCCGACCTCCATGGTCAGCGGGCGGCCCTCATACTCGATCTCATACTTGCGGTAATTGGGGAATTCCTTGTGGGTGATAATCATTGGTAAGATTCCTTCCTTTCAACAGTCAACAAAAAAATCACGGAGACAATATGCAATTGTCTCCGTGAAAATAACGTTCATAGTCCTCAGCAACTGAAAACCCGCTTACTTGCGGATGCCCAGCTTCGCGATGATCGCGCGGTAACGCTCGATGTCCTTCTTGGCGAGGTAGTCGAGCAGACGGCGGCGCTTACCGACCATCTTGTACATGCCCAGACGGCTGTGCTTGTCGTTGGGGTGCACCTTCAGGTGCTCGGTGAGCTGCTTGATGCGCTCGGTGAGAATGGCGATCTGCACCTCGGGGGAGCCGGTGTCGCTCTCATGGGTCTTGTTGGCCTCGATAACGGCGGTCTTCTGGTCTTTCGTGATCATGGGGATCATCCTTTCTTTTCGATATTACCCAATGGCGCAGAACCGGGACGAAAGGGCGCCGAAGCAAATCGGCATACTCCCGAATCCGGGCACATGGGCACAAGCCTTGTTAGTTTACCACAGTTGATACTGTTTGTAAAGGAAAATTTTTATTTTTCTCGCAGACGCTTTAAATCCTCCAGAAACTGATCGGGAACGCAGAGATTCCCCATGCCGACGCCCAGGGAGATCTTCGGCTTTCGGGTGCCGTGGTAGTCAGAGCCGCCGGTGCGAATCAGCGAGAATTCCTCCGCCAGGGCACGGACCTCCGCCTCCTGCTCCGGGGTGTAGGTGGAGTACATGCCCTCCAGGCCCATGAGCCCGGCGTCCACACACTCCGCGATCATCCGTCGCAGAGCCTCCGGCTCCATGCGGTACTGGTACAGATGGGCGATGACGGGAATGCCGTGGGCCTCCCGCACGGCGCGGACATAGTCCAGCAGCGGGATGTGGTAGCGCTCCACGAAGAAGGGGCCGCCCCGGCCCATGAGCTTCTCCACGCCCTCCTGGATGGAGGCGATGACGCCCTTTTCCATGAGGATTTCCGCCACATGGGGCCTGCCCAGCATGAAGTTGCCGGCGTTTCGCTCGCTCAGCTCCTCCCAGCTCACCGGGTAGCCTGCCTCCTTCATGCGCTTGACCATGGCCTTGTTCCGGCGGATGCGCTCCCGCACCGCCCGGTCCATCAGGGCGCAGAGGGTCTGGCTCTGGGTGTCGACGTAATAGGCCAGAAGATGGATGTGCTTCCCGTTGTACATGCTGGAGAGCTCCACCCCGGGCACGATTTCGATGCTGAACTCCGTGCCGGCAGCCCGGGCTTCCCCATGGCCCCGGAAGGTGTCGTGGTCCGTGACGGCCACGGCGGAAAGGCCCAGGTTCCTGGCCTTTTCCACCAGGTCCCAGGGGCTGTCCGTTCCGTCGGAGCAGGTGGTATGACAATGCAGATCTATCATTTGAGTACCTCCGGCAGCAGCCCGCCCTGCCACAGGACGAACAGGCTGCCCTTCTCTACGGAAATGGTCGCGGACCTTCCGAGAAATTCATTGCTGACGCCCAGCGGGAACGTGCAGGTCAGTTCCGCTCCCGTGAGTTCGTATTTCAGGCCCCGCAGGGTGACGCCCTCGGCCCGGTCGCCGCTGGTGAAGAGGCTCAGCCAGCCCTCCGCCGCGGCAGGAAAGCGCAGGGCGCCGTTTTGCAGCAGGGCCACGTTCCAGCCATCGCCGATGAGCAGACCGTCTGCGCCATGCTCCTTCAGGAACCGCAGAGTCTGGAGGCTGGCCAGGGTCTGGTCCAGCCGCTTGCCGCCCAGGGCGCCGTAGATGCGAAACCGCCGCCAGCCCTCGGCCAATGCCCAGCGCACCGCCAGCAGCAGGTCTGTGTCGTCCTTGATGACGGAGTGGGTCTCCACGTTGGGGTGTTCCGGCGCAGCGCCCAGGGAATCGAAATCCCCCATGACAAAGTCCGGCTCCAGTCCCGCCGCCTCCAGCGACGCATAGCCCGCGTCCGCCGCGATCAGGTAGTCCCCGGGCTGAGGATGGGGCAGCGCATCGCCCAAAGGCGCCGCGCCCACGATATAACAGATGTGTTCCTTCATGGTCATTTCCCCACGCAGAACCGCTCGAAGATGCGGTCGGTGATGTCCTCGCGCACGGAGGCGCCGGTGAGCTCGCCGATGGCAGCCATGGCGGTCTCCGCCTCGGTGAGCACCGCGTCCGGCGTGACGCCCAGCTCCATGGCCTCCAGCATGGCCCGCAGAGACTCCAGTGCCCGGCGGATGGCGTCTGCGTGGCGGGCGTTGGTGAGGATCTCCCCTGCCGGCACCTCCGGCATGGGAAACAGAGCCTGTACCGCGTCGCCCAGGTCCTCCAGCCCGGTCTGGGCTTTGGCGGAGAGGACGCAGACGGCGTCGAAGTCCGCCGCGAAGTCCGACGGCGACAGAGCCGCCGGCAGGTCGGATTTATTCAGGATGGCAATGCGTTTTCCGCATTGCTTGGCCAGATCGATGACCCGACGATCGTCCTCGGTCAGCGGCTCGCTGCCCTCAAAAACAGCCAGAGCCAATGCGGCACGGGCTGCCGCCTGCTCCGAGCGATCCACGCCCAGGCGCTCCACCGTGTCCGCCGTGTCGCGGACGCCGGCGGTATCCTCCAACTGGAGCAGCACGCCGCCCAGCTCGCATTTTTCCGAGAGGGTATCCCGGGTGGTGCCGGGGATCTCGGTGACGATGGCCCGGTCATAGCCCAGGAGGGCGTTCAAGAGCGAGGACTTGCCCACATTGGGCCGGCCCAGGATCACCGCCGGGACGCCGCTGCGCAGGACCTTGCCCCGGTCGAAGGTGGTGAGCAGCCGCTCCAGCCGCCCGATGGCACCGGAGATACCCTGCTCGTAAGCGCGCATCTGGAACTCCGGGATGTCCTCTTCCGGGTAGTCGATGACCGCGTGGAAGTGGCTGGCAATGTCTCGCAGGAGGTCATAGACCGGCTGGGCCTGGCGCAGCACCGCGCCGCCCAGCTGCCCGGCGGCGTTCTTCGCCGCCTGCTCGGTCTCGGAATGGATCAGGTCGATGACCGCCTCCGCCTGGGTCAGGTCCATGCGGCCGTTGAGGAAGGCCCGGCGGGAGAACTCCCCGGCCAGGGCCTGCCGTGCTCCGGCGGCAAAGAGAGCCTGGAGTCCCGCGCGCAGCACCGTGGGTGATCCGTGGCACTGGAGCTCGGCCGTGTCCTCGCCGGTGTAGCTGTTGGGGGCCCGGCTGATGGTGCAGAGACAGAGATCCAGCACCGCGCCGTCGGCGTCCTTCATGGCGCCGTAGACCAGCTGGCGGTTGCCTGCCTGGGACATAGGCTTCCCGCTCAGCGGGAAGAACACCCGGTCGATGACGGAGAGGGTGTCCGCCCCGGAGACCCGGAGGATGCCGATGGCGGAGATCACGTTCCCCGTGGCCACCGCGGCAATGGTATCAGGATGAGAAATCATAAGGTACCTCGAATCTGTTGCATTTAAAGAATTCAAATTAGAATTTAGCGAGCAGTGTGGAGTGTGAAGAGTGGAGTGTGGAGTTTAAAGGAATCGCCTGCGGCGATCATTCAAAAATGCGCTTTTTCAATCGTTTGCGAAGCAAACACTTTTAAACTCCTAACTCCAAACTCCTAACTCCACACTGGTTTATAAACTCCCAATTTGCACTTCTCTTGTGCATTCACACTATCACAAATCGGTTTCGGATGCAATCAAAATCGGACGCGCCGAATCAGCGCGTCCGTGTTATTTCAAAATCGCAAGGGTGGCGTCCAGACGGCGGAAGACCGTGGCGGCCTCGGCGCGGGTGGCGCCGTTCTGGGGGTTGAACTTCCCCATTTCGTCGCCGGTGAGCATGCCGGTTCTGCGCATGAGCTCCACACTGTCCACCGCCCAGTCGGAAATGCTTTTGGCATCCACGAAGGAACGGGGGCCGCCGGAGGCTGCAGGCAGCTCCACACCGGCAGAACCCGTATACCGGGCCACCAGAGCGGCCATCTGCTCGCGGGTCACGGAGCTGGCGGGTGCAAATACACCGTCGCCCATGCCGTTGACGATGCCGTTTTTCGCGCCCCATTCCACATAAGGCGCGTACCAGCTGCCCTGCTGCACATCGCTGAAGGACACGCCGGGATAGCGGCTCGGGTCCACGCCGGCCATGCGGCCCAGAATCGTAACGAACATGGCGCGGGTCAGGGTCTGGTTCGGTTCAAAGGTCGTATCGCTGGTGCCGCTCATGAGGCCGCGCAGGGAGGCATAGTCCACCGCGCTGCCAAACCAGGCGGAGGCACTGCTGTCTTTGAAGCGGGAGACTGCCGGTGCACCGGAGAGCAGAATGGTGCTTTCCTCCGTCACCGTGAGCAGCGCAGAGGCCACCTCGCAGGCGATGTATCGCTCGCCGATGGTCAGCGAGCCGCCCAGAGCCTCTCTGCCCTTGGTGGCGTTGATCACCGTGCCGCTTTCGACCTTGAGAGTCACAGCGCCGGTCAGGAGCGTGAAGCTGTCGCCCTCCGTGACGGCCACGGTGGCGCCGGCAGGAAGCTGTTCCATGCGAAGGCCGTTTTTGCCGCTGCTGACGGCGAGCATCTGCTGCTCCCGCTGGCGATCCGTAAAAACGCCGCGCAGCCGCTGCTGCAGCTCGGTCTGCCGGGCGGTCAGGAACCGCTGGCCCCAGTCATCCACATAGCTCTTGCTTAAAAGCGGGTCTGACGCGCTGCCGGCCGCGGCGGCAAAGGCGGCGCTGAGACTGCCCAGCAGCACCACCGCGCAGAGCAGCGCGAGAAATCGCTTCCACATGATGAATCGCTCAGGAATCCCTTTTGGCCCGGGCAGCCCGTGCTTCCGCCTCGTCGATGCTCTCGGAGAGGTAGTAGCCCAGCGCCAGCAGGCTGTCGGAGAAGTGGATGTTCTCCACCACCACGTCGGTTTCCTCCAGCTGGAGCTCGGTGTTGGTGAAGTTCCAGATGGCGTGGACGCCGCTGGAGACGATATCCTTGGCGACGGCGTTGGCCATGCTCTTCGGCACGCAGAGCACCGCCACATCGGGCTTCAGCTCGGTGAGCACGCCGGCCAGATTGGTGAAATCATAGACCTGAATGCCGCGGAAGCGCTTGCCGACCACCTCGGGGTTGATGTCGAAGGCGGCCTTCAGCGAGTAGCCATATTCCTCAAAGCTGAAGTTCTCCACCAGGGCGCGGCCGATGTTGCCGGTGCCCACCAGGACGGCGGTATAGTTCCGGTCCATGCCCAGGATCTTGGCGATCTCGCCCCGGAGGGCGACCACGTTGTAGCCATAGCCCTGCTGGCCGAATTCGCCGAAGCAGCTGAAGTCCTGGCGAATCTGGGAGGGCGTCAGACCCATCTGACGGCCCAGCTCGCCGGAGGAAATGCGCTCCACACCGGCGGCGTTGAGATCATCCAGCTTGCGCAGATAGCGCGGCATTCTTCTGATGACGTTATTCGATACTTTGATGCGTTTCACGTTGACCTCCTGTGGCCGCAAAGCGCGGTCAACTTCATAAAAAATTGCCGAAAAAGACGGCCTTTCAAGGAAATATAGCATATTATAACATAACTTATAGGGCGATTCAAGAGACTTTCCGGCAACTTTGTGACTTTTTTTACAGGATTGTTAAACACAAATATTACCATTTTTCATGGTTTTATTACGCATTTATGCCAATATATGTCAATTACGGCGGAATCTGCATTGACAAATGACCAGAAAAAGGGTAACATAATATCTTGTACACAACTTTTTAAAAGGATTCGTTCTTATGGAGCAACAGAGCCTGAGACAATCGGGGCGGATCGCGGGTCTGGACGGCCTTCGGGCCATTGCCATCGTCGTGATCGTGCTCTATCATATGTTCCCCGCAACGGTCCAGGGCGGATATCTGGGCGTGACGCTGTTTTTTGTGCTGTCCGGATATCTGCTGGCCGTCATGGCCATGCGGGCGGAGGAGGCCGGCGGCTTCCGGTTCGGACGGTTTTACGGCAAGCGCATCCGGCGCATCTTCCCCGCCCTGCTGCTGACTGTGGGCGGGACGCTGCTGGCCATGCATCTCTGGTTCCCGGACATGCTGCAGGGACTGCGGCAGGAGGTACTGAGCGTTCTGCTGGGCTACCAGAACTGGCGGCAGATCACGGTGAACGCCTCTTACTTCACTCGGATTTCTAACGCCTCGCCCTTCACACACCTGTGGTCCCTGGCGGTGGAGATGCAGTACTATCTGGTCTGGCCGGTGCTGTATCTCATCTACTTCGCCGGAAAGCGGAAGGACCAGGAGCTGGGCAGCATCGCGGTGCTCTTCGCGCTGGCCTTCGTCTCGGTGCTGGAGATGATCGTCCTGTTCCAGCCCGGGGATGACCCTTCACGAGTCTACTACGGCACGGACACCCGCGTCCACGCCCTGCTGATCGGCAGCGCGCTGGGCTTTCTGGACCTGCCCCGGCGGCATCCTCTGCCGGAGGGCGACGGCTGGACCCTGTTCGGCGTCTGCGTGCCGCTGCTGATCGCGGCCATCGCCATGGCGAACGACCACGGCGCATTGTCCTACTACGCGCTGATTCCCCTGTCCTCCCTGCTCTTCGCCGGCACCATCGTGCTCTGCTCCGACAGTCGTCTCCCCTTTGGGCGCTGGCTGGAGTGGGCACCCATGGCCTGGCTGGGCAAACGGAGCTATGAGATCTATCTCGTCATGTACCCGGTGATGGCGCTGGTCCAGCGCTGGAAGCCGGTCAACGATCCTGCGCTGCTGACACTGATCGAGGTGGCGCTGATGCTGGTGCTCGCAGCCATCATTCACGCTCTGGCGGAGCCCAGGGCCTGGGCTCCGCGTCCGGGCTGGAAGGCCCGCTCCCGGTTCACCCGCCCGGCACTCTGGATCACGGTGGCCGTGGTAGGACTCTCCGGCTATGTCATGCTCCAGGCCCCCGGCGGGAACGCCGACGCGGCGCTGCTGGAGCAGCAGCTGAGCGAAAACCGCGCCGCCATCGAGCAGCAGACCCTCCCCAGCACCGAGCCGGTCCTGGAGACCGAGGCCCAGACGCTGGACATTTCTGCGGTCTCCCCCTCCAGCGTGACCATGGTGGGCGACAGCGTCATGCTGGGCGCCCTGCCCGCGCTGCAGACAGCCATGCCCGGCTGCGTGGTGGACGCCATGACCAACCGGCAGGTCTGGGACGCCATCAGCGTGCTGGACGCTCTGGAAGCCAATGGCCAGCTGGGCAGCACCGTGGTCATCGGTCTGGGCACCAACGGCTATTTTGACCAGAGCCAGGGCCAGGCGGTCATCGACCGGTTGGGACCCGATCGGCAAGTCTACTGGGTCACCGCCTACGGCACCAATCTCTGGTGGCAGGAGCTGTCCAACGAGCCCATCCGCGCCATCGCGGAAGCAAACCCCAACGTGACGCTGATCGAATGGGACGCCTACGCGCCCGGACATGAGGACTGGTTCTATTCCGACGGCATCCATCTGGTGGACCCGGGCCAGCAGGCCTACGCCGCCATGATCGCCGAGGCCATCGGCGCAGCCGCTCCCCCGGCGGCGGAGGAGGAAGCCCCGCCCGCCGAAATCTGGGAGGAACCGGCCCAGCAGCCGGAAGAACCGCAAGCTGAATATACCGAACCCGAAGGATAACGAAAAACCCGGATGCACGATGTGCATCCGGGTTTTGGTTATGTGGGGATTAGCCCTTGGAACGCTCCAGGTACTCGCCCACGCGGGTATCCACGCGGATCTTGTCGCCGGGGTTGATGAACAGCGGGACTTTGATCTCAGCGCCGGTCTCCAGGGTGGCGGGCTTGGTGGCGTTGGTGGCGGTGTTGCCGGCGAAGCCGGGATCGGTCTCGGTGACCTCCAGGTCCACGAACGTGGGAGGCTCCACCAGGAAGGGCTTGCCCTTGTAGGAGTGGATCACGCAGGGCATATTCTCCATGACGAACTTGAAGTTGTCGGAGAGGGTCTTCTCGTCGATGGGGACGAGCTCATAGGTCTCAGGATCCATGAAGTAATAGAGGTTGCCGTCGTTGTAGCTGTACTCCATGGTCTTGCGCTCGACGGTGGCTTCCTCAAACTTGGCGGTGGGGTTGAAGCTGGTCTCGGTCACGGCGCCGGTGATGACGTTCTTCATCTTGGTGCGGACGAAGGCCGCGCCCTTGCCGGGCTTGACGTGCTGGAACTCGACGACCTGCATGACCT
>CAMHRJ010000084.1 GCA_946187475.1 uncultured Clostridia bacterium
GGTCCCCCAAGGACTGGACCCTGGGAAGCGGCATCCGCCTCTCCGGCGACGGCACCGTGACCGTGGACTTCTCCAAGGCCCACTACGGCAGCTTCTCCAGCATGATCCCCGAGGAAGAGGACGACGGCGCCGCCTGGACGCCCGACTGGGACGAGCCGGAGAACGGCTCCTACTACACCGCCGCCGAGATCGCCGAGATGATCCGCGAGAAAAACGACGATATCAACCGGTTCCAGCGGGAGCTGCGTCAGGCCCAGCTGAAGTATCAGCGGGACCAGCTCACGGGCAAGAGCGGCGAAGTCCGCGCCAAGTCTGACGGCGTCGTCACCCAGGTGGGCGACCCCCACAGCATCCCCGTGGGTGAGGCCCTGGTCACCATCCGCTCCAACGTTCGGGCACAGATCACGGTCTATGTGGACGAGCTGTCTCTGGACCTGCTGAAGCCCGGCGACAGCGTCAGCGTCTACACCTACGAAAGCGGCAGCACCTTCACCGCCACGGTGGAATCCATCGGCACCAAGCCCGCGGAGGACTATGGCTACTACGGTTCGGCCAGCTCCTTCTACCCCGTCACCTGCGTGGCGGATGACGAATCCGTAGAGGTTCGGGCCTGGGAGTACTGCTCTGTCACCCTGGACAGCACCGAAAGTGACAGCAGCAAGCTCTATCTCCCCCTCTTTTTCGTGCGGGAGGACAGCAGCGGCAGCTATGTGTTCCGCCAGGGCGAGAACGGAAAGCTGGAAAAGCAGTACGTGTCCACCGGCGCCATCCTCTGGGGCAGCAGCGTGGAGATTCGCGGCGGGCTGACCTTTGAAGACTTCGTCGCCTTCCCCTATGGCCGGGGCGTCCAGGCGGGCAACCCCACCCAGGTGGGCACGATGGACGAATTGTATAACTACTAAGGAGGGACAAAGATGTTAGAGAATATTCGACTGTCCTTCCGGGGCATCTGGTCGCACAAGATGCGCTCTTTTCTGACGATGCTGGGCATCATCATCGGCATTGCCGCCATCATCGTCATCGTCTCCACCATCCAGGGCACCAACGAGCAGATCAAGCAGAATCTGGTGGGCTCCGGCACCAACACCGTATCCGTGGCCCTGTATCAGGACGGCTGGACCTACGAATTCGACTACAATCCCACCCCGGACGTGCAGCCCTTCAACGACGATCTGCGCGCCGAGCTGGCCGGTCTGGACCATGTGGACGGCATCGCCTTCATCCACCGGCGGGATTACAGTGACCAGATGAGCTATCTCAAGACGGACTTGAGCAGCAACTCCCTCTGCGGCGTCAGCGGTGACTATTTCGCCGTTTCCGGCTATCAGGTCACCCGGGGCCGGGGCTTCAGCCAGCGGGAGCTCACCGAGCCGGGTGCCAGAGTCTGCATCATCGACAAGACCGTGCGCGCCACCGCATTCGGCAGCGAGGACCCCATCGGCAAGGCGCTGGAGATCAAGGGCGTGCCCTTCACAGTCGTCGGCGTGGTGCAGTCCCGGGACGTGTTCGAGCCCACCATCAACACCCTGGAGGACTGGTACACATACTCCACCGACCGGAACGGCCATGTCTTCCTGCCCGACTCCGCCTGGCCCCTGCTCTTCGGCTTTGACGAGCCGGAGACCGTGGTGCTCCGGGCAGACAGCACCGACAACATGACCTCTGTGGGCCGGGAGGCCGCCAAGCGCATCAACACGGCGCTGAATCTGGACACCACGGACACCGCCGCGCTGCAGTACAAGAGCGAGAATCTGCTGGACCAGGCTGCCGATCTGCAGCAGCTGGCCAGCTCCACCAACATCATGCTCATTGCCATCGCCTCCATCTCCCTGCTGGTGGGCGGCATCGGCGTCATGAACATCATGCTGGTCTCCGTCACCGAGCGCACCCGGGAGATCGGTCTGAAAAAGGCCCTGGGCGCCAGAAGAAAACAGATTCTCGGTCAGTTCCTCACGGAGGCGGCGGTACTGTCTCTGCTGGGCGGTCTGCTGGGCATCGTGGCAGGCATCGTCCTGGCCCGGGTGATCTCCTACGTCATGCAGATCCCCGTGGCCATCAGCGTTCCGGCCATTCTGGTGGCCATCATCTTCTCCACGCTGGTGGGTGTGATCTTCGGTCTGCTGCCCAGTGTGCGGGCTTCGAAGCTGAACCCCATCGACGCCCTGCGTTACGAATAAGCCCTAGACGCAACAATCCCACAGGAAGCTTTCCTGTGGGATTGTTTTATGCAATTTCAATGTCTGCTTCCGATTGTCGGAGGTAGCGCACCGTGCCCGTGAGACGGACTTCCCCATTCTCGGAAACATCTACAGTCAGGATGCCGCCGGGCTCCCGGAAGGACGCCGTGAGAGCACCGCCGGACTCCGTCGCCAGCCAGGCCCCTGCCGCGGTGGTGCCGCTGGCGCAGGAGGTCTCCCAGCAGAGGGTATTCGCCCCGGGGACATAGACCAGCGGTACCAGCCGCTGGGCACGCCGATCCAGGAACATGATGCCCAGAGCCTCGGCGTTCAGGCGCTGACACCATTCCGGGGCGGAACGCTCCGCCAAAGGCCGGGGCATGGGCTGCTCCAGGATTACATGGGTGATGCCGTCCAGCTCCACCACCGGGGACTCCCCCGCTCCCGGGAGCAGGACACGCCGGATGGCTTTGGGGGTGGGCATATCCACCGTGCCCTGCCAGCTTCCGTCGGGCTGGGCTTCCACCTCCGCCGTGACGGGCTGGGCTGCGCCGGAGACCCGGAGGACGACGCTGCGCTGGGCTGCATCGGCCCGGACGGCAGCAAGCATGGCGGCGCTCATGGAGGCGTTGCCGCAAAACTCACCGCCCGCCATGCGCAGGGCGAGATCGCAGTCCGCTGCTTCTGAGAGAAAGCCCACCTGCTCCGCCTCGGGCTCCAGAGCCATGAGGGCCGCAGCCGCCCCAGGCTGGTCAGACACCGGCACCGGTGTCTCCACCAGAAGGGTGAGATTCCCGGTGGGGTCGATCACATGATAGGTCAGTTTCATCGCTGATAGTTGCGCAGGAACTGCTTCGTCCGCTCCTGCTGGGGGTCGCCGAAGACCGCCTCGGGGTCACCCTGCTCCACGATGACGCCGCCGTCCATGAAGATGACGCGGTTGCTGACCGCCCGGGCGAAGGGCATTTCGTGGGTGACCACCACCATGGTCATCTTCTCCTCCGCCAGCTGGCGGATGACCTTCAGCACCTCGCCGGTGAGCTCCGGGTCCAGCGCGCTGGTGGGCTCGTCGAAGAAGAGGATCTCCGGCTTCAGGGCCAGAGCCCGGGCGATGGCCACGCGCTGCTGCTGGCCGCCGGAGAGCTGGCAGGGATAGGCGTTCTCCTTGCCCTCCAGGCCCATCTTCTTCAGCAGAGACATGGCGTATTCCTGCACCTCCGCCTTGTCCTGCCCGTGGAGCAGGGGCGCCTCGGAGATGTTTTTCATCACGGAATAGTGGGGAAACAGGTTGAAGTTCTGGAACACCAGGCCGAACCGGGTGCGGAATTTGGCCAAATCTGCCTTGGAGGCGTAGACGCCCTGCTTCACGGCATACTGGCCGTCATAGAGGATATCGCCGCCGTCCGCCGTCTCCAGGAAGGTGGCGCAGCGCAGCAGCGTGGATTTGCCGGAGCCGGAGGGCCCGATGATGGAGACCACGTTGCCGGGCTCCACGTCCAGGGAGATGTCCTTCAAAACCGAGAGGGCGCCGAAGGATTTCTGCAGGGCGCGGATCTCCAGGATCGCGGTGGTTTCGTTTTTCGTTGTTTCTGCCATTTCTGTTGCCCTCGTCATTGATAATAATCCAGCCGCTTCTCGATCCTGCCCATGACCCGGTCTACGATGAGGTTGAACACATAGTAGAACACGCCGGCCACCAGGAAGGGCATGAAGCTGGTCTGGGAGTTTGCGATCTGCTTGCCGATGGTGAACATCTCCTGATAGGAGACCGTGAAGGCCATGGAGGTATCCTTGACCAGGGTGACGATCTCGTTGGTCACGCTGGGCATGATGCGCTTGACCACCTGGGGCAGGATGATGCGCATGAAGGTCTGGAATTTGGAGTAGCCCAGAACGGTGGCCGCCTCATACTGGCCTACCGGGATGGACTCGATGCCGCCGCGATAGATTTCGGCAAAATAGGCCGCGTAGTTGATGGAGAAGGCGATGACCACGGGGATCAGCTTGTTGCGGGCCACACCGGCGCCGAAGAGGTAGTACGGGCCGTAGGTCACGGCCAGCAGCTGCAGCATCAGCGGCGTGCCGCGCAGGATGGTGATGAAAAATCGCGTGACGGCGGAGACGATCTTGTTCTTGCTCATGCGCAGCAAGGCCACGATCATGCCCAGCGGCAGCGAAAACAGCACCGTCAGGAAGAAGATGGCGCAGGTCTTGCCCAGACCTTCGCTCATCTTCACAATCATTGTCATTAGGGACATGGTGAGAACCTCGTTTCGTAGGAAGCGCTGAACAGGTCGAAGTGCACAGATTGACGAACAGGTTTTTCGTCTGATAAAGTCGAAAAATCGCAGGAATACTTTGTGTATTTCAAGATTTTGAGACGAAATCAGACGGAAAAGATGCCGTCAAGATGCGTGCGGCGATCTGCTCAGCGTTTCCTCAAAAAGGATTTCCCGAAAGCGCAGTTTCCTGCGCTTTCGGGTGATACATTGTCAGTGCAGCCTGTCCGTCTCAGTCAGCCAGGAACAGCAGGTTGTTGACGATGTCGGGATAGTTGGATGCAATCTCGGCATAAGTGCCGTTCTCCACCAGGGCGGCCACGGCCTCTTCCACCTGGGCGCAGAGCTCCGCGTCATCGGCGCGGAAAGCAATGCCGTACTGCTCGGCGCCAAGGGCCTCGTCGATGATGGTCAGGCCCTCGTGCTCGGCCACGTAGCTGGTGGCCACGGGCATATCTACGAACACGGCGTCCACGCCGCCGCCTTCCAGCTCGGTGAAGCACTTGAGGAAGCTGTCGCAGGTAACGATATTGCCGAAGGTGGCGGCCAGCTCATCCAGATCGTCCTGGAGCAGGGCCTCGCCGGAGGTGCCCAGCTGCACGGCCACGTCCTTGCCGGCCAGATCAGCGGAGGAAGCCAGACCGCTGTCGGACTTCACCACCAGGACCTGGGTGTTGTCATAGTAAGGAGCGGAGAGCACATAGCCAGCTTCCTTCATGCTGTCCAGAATGGTCATGCCGGACCAGACGCAGTCGCACTCGTAGGAGTCCAGCTGCACCAGCTTCTCGTCCCAGTTCACGCCGAAGACTTCCAGCTCCCAGCCCAGGTAATCGCAGACGGCCTGGCAGACTTCCACATCGAAGCCGGTGTACGCACCGTCGTCGCCCAGATAGCTGAAGGGCGGATACTCAGGGTCGATGCCCATGATGAATTTCGTGCGGTCCGCAGCCGCCTCGGCAGAGCCGTCGGCGGGCTTGGCGTCGGATGCGCTGCTGCCGCAGCCACACAGTACGGTTGCCAGCATCATGACCGCCAGCAAAAGAGCCAGAGTTCTTTTTGGTTGTCCTCCATTAAATGGTTTGGTTTATTTCGTTAGCCGGGTATCATATTACCACATTAGCACGCTAAACAAAAGAACTTTTTTCTCCAAACGCGAATGTTTACAATTTGTTCACATTTTGGAGCCCTCCTTTTCCCTCTTTACAGGGCTTGCTGCACAAGATATAATAAAGTGACACATGGGATGTGTTATAATATTATGTAAACTTATTTTTGGAGGAATATCATCATGAGAATCGCAGTCACCTATGAAAACGGCCAGATCTTCCAGCACTTCGGTCACACCGAGGCCTTCAAGGTCTACGACGTGCAGGACGGTCAGGTCATCGGCTCCCTGGTGGTGGGCACCAACGGTCAGGGCCACGGCGCCCTGGCGGGCTTCCTGCGGAATCTGTGCGCGGACGTGCTGATCTGCGGCGGCATCGGCGGCGGCGCCCAGAACGCCCTGCGGGAGGCTGGTATCCAGCTCTATGGCGGCGTCCAGGGCAGCGCGGACGAGGCCGTGGCGGCCTTCCTGGAGGGCCGCCTGGGCTATGACCCCGACGTGCATTGTGACCACCACGAACACGAGGACGGCCATCGCTGCGGCGACCATGGCTGTCACTGAAGAAAGGAGCGACTATGAAAGTATTGATCGTCGGCGGCGTCGCGGGCGGCGCCACCGCCGCAGCCCGGCTGCGGCGTCTGGATGAGCAGGCGGAGATCATCATCTTTGAGCGCACGGGCTATATCTCCTACGCCAACTGCGGTCTGCCCTACTATGTGGGCGGCGTGATCACCGACCGGGAGGAGCTGACGCTCCAGACCCCCGAGGACTTTTTCCAGCGCTTCCGCATCGACGCCCGGGTGCGTCAGGAGGTCACAAGCTTCGACCCGGAAGCCAAGACCGTCACCGTGCGGAAGCTGGACTCCGGCGAGACCTACACCGAAACCTATGACAAGCTGATCCTCTCCCCCGGCGCCAAGCCCACCGTGCCGAAGCTGGCAGGCGTGGACTTGGAGCGGGTATTCACCCTGCGCACCGTGGAGGACACCCTGGCCATCCGGGGCTTCGTGGACGAACACCATCCCAAGTCCGCCGTGGTGGCGGGCGGCGGCTTCATCGGCGTGGAGATCGCGGAAAATCTGCGCGAACTCGGTATGGACGTGACCATCGTCCAGCGCCCGGCCCAGCTGCTGGCACCCCTGGACGCGGACATGGCCGCCTTCGTGCACGCGGAATTCCGCGCCCACGGCGTGCAGCTGAAGTTCGGCAGCTCCGTGCTGGGCTTCGAGGCTGAGGGTGAACAGATCAAGACCCTGCTGCAGGACGATGAGCCCCTCCGGTCCGACATGGTGATTCTGGCCATCGGCGTCACGCCGGACACCGCCCTTGCCAGAGACGCGGGACTGACCCTGGGCATTAAGGGCAGCATCGTCACCGACGACCACATGCGCACCTCTGCCCCGGACGTCTACGCCGTGGGCGACGCGGTACAGGTGCATCATCGGGTGACCGGACTGGACGCGGTGATCTCCCTGGCCGGCCCCGCCAACAAGCAGGGCCGCATCGCGGCGGACAACATCTGCGGCAGGGACAGTCGGTATCTGGGCTCGGCGGGCTCCTCCATCCTGAAGGTCTTTGACCTGACGGCGGCCTCCACCGGTCTGAACGAAAAGACCGCCGCGGCTGCGGGCCTGGAAGTGGAGAAGGTCGTGCTGCGGCCCATGGGTCACGCAGGGTACTATCCCGGCGGCGAGTCCATGGTCATGAAAGTGCTCTGCGAAAAGGGTTCCATGCGGCTGCTGGGCGCCCAGATCGTCGGCGGCGCCGGGGCTGACAAGCGCATCGATGTGCTGGCCACGGCCATCCAGAACGGCATGACCGGCCCGGAGCTGAAGGACCTGGATTTGGCCTATGCCCCGCCCTATTCCTCCGCCAAGGATCCGGTGAACATGGCTGGCTTCATGCTGGAGAATCTGGCCGACGGCGTGGTGAAGCAGTTCCACTGCGCCGATCTGCCCGATCTGCCTCGGGACGGCAGCGTCACCCTGGTGGACGCCCGGACCCCCGGTGAATATAAGCGCGGCCATGTGGAGGGCTTCGTGAACATCCCGGTGGACGACCTGCGCCAGCGCATGGGCGAGATTCCCGCCGGCAAGCCCGTCTACGTCATGTGCCAGAGCGGTCTGCGCAGCTATATCGCCTGCCGCATTCTCAGCGGATACGGCTATGACTGCTATAACTTCTCCGGCGGCTACGGCTTCTACAAGACCGCCGTTTTGGACGAGCAGGCAGCCCGGCGGACACGCCCCTGCGGCATGGAAGCGTAAACCCAATCAAAAAAACCGCAGCCGGAATACCGGTTGCGGTTTTTTGCATTTGGGTTGTTATCCCGCTGTAACGCGGACGCCCACCACGCCCTTCGTGGCCCGGAGGGCCGTCAAGAAGGCGTCCATGGTGATGCGCATGTGCTCCGTGACGGCGGTGATGGTCACCGTGGCGGTGCCCACGTTCACGTTGTTCTCGTAGCTCACGGTGTAGTCCACATCCTTGACCAGCGTCATGCCGTTGAAGGTCACCACGGGAGCGGGTTCCTGTGCCAGTCCGTTGTAGATCAGAGCCTGGATGTCAGCAATAAAGCCGTCCTCCAGGGCCTTCTTGCCCACGGTCAGCGTACCCTTCGTGAAGGTGATGTCGTAGTTGCTGCTGGTCAGGCCG
>CAMHRJ010000085.1 GCA_946187475.1 uncultured Clostridia bacterium
GGCGGGGCAAGCCCCGCCCCTACGAGCACGATTGAGGTGCGGCGGTAATCCATCCCCGCGATAAATATCAATTTGAACGAGTCGAAGACACTTTCAACTCCACACTCCTAACTCCACACTCCACACTGAACAACGGAGGTTTTTATGGAAAAAGCCTATTTAGTACTGCAAAACGGCATGGTCTTCGAGGGTCAGCGCATCGGCGCGGCGGGGGACAGTCTCGGCGAGCTGGTGTTCACCACCGGCGTCGTGGGCTATCTGGAGACCCTCACCGACCCCAGCTATGCCGGGCAGATCATCCTGCAGACCTTCCCGCTGATCGGCAACTACGGCGTGATCGAATCGGACTTCGAGAGTCCCAAAATCTGCGCCAAAGGCTACGTTGTCCGGGAGCTTTGCCATGACCCCTCCAACTTCCGCAGCGAAGGGGAGCTGGACGCCTTCCTGAAACAGCAGGGTATCCCCGGCATCATGGGCGTGGACACCCGGTATCTCACCCGCATCCTCCGGGAAAACGGCGTCATGAATGCCATGATCTGCGCGGAGCCGCCCGCGGACATGACAGCGCTGGAGACCTACGCCGTCACCGGCGTGGTGCCTCAGGTGAGCTGCAAAGAGCGTTACACCGTCCCGGCGGCAGGGGAGGAGCACTACCGCGTGGTGCTCATCGACTACGGCGCCAAGCAGAACATTCTCCGCAGCCTCACTTCCCGCGGCTGCAGCGTCACCGTGGTGCCGCAGGATACCTCTGCCGAGGACATCCTTGCCCGGAAGCCCGACGGGGTCATGCTCTCCAACGGCCCCGGCGACCCCACGGAAAATACTTTCTGCATCGAACAGATCCGGAAGCTCATCGGGCAGATTCCCATCTTCGGCATCTGCCTGGGCCACCAGCTGACGGCTCTGGCCATGGGCGGCCAGACCGTGAAGCTCAAATACGGCCACCGGGGCGCCAACCAGCCCGTCCGCTCCCAGGATACGCTCCGCACCTACATCACCAGCCAGAACCACGGCTATGCGGTGGTGTCGGAAAGTCTCGCCGGCGTGGGCGTGGAGAACTTCACGAACCTGAATGACGGCACCTGTGAGGGCATCGACTACCCCGGCAAAAAGTGCTTCACCGTGCAGTTCCACCCGGAGGCCTGCTCCGGGCCCAGGGATACCAATATCCTCTTCGACAAATTTCTCGCCATGATGGGAGGTGCCGACCATGCCGAAGGATAACAGCATCCGCAAAGTCCTGGTGATCGGCTCCGGTCCCATCGTCATCGGCCAGGCGGCGGAGTTTGACTACGCCGGCGCCCAGGCCTGCCGTGTGCTTCGCGCGGAAAAGGTGAACGTGGTGCTGGTGAACTCCAACCCCGCCACCATCATGACGGACAAGCATCTGGCGGACGAGATCTATCTCGAGCCTCTGAACGTGGACACCGTCAAGCGCATCATCGAAAAAGAGCGGCCCGACGGCGTGCTGGCGGGTCTGGGCGGCCAGACGGGTCTGACCATCGCCATGCAGCTGTGCCGGGACGGCTGGCTGCAGCAGCACGGCGTGCGTCTGCTGGGCTCCGACATCGACGCCATCGACAAGGCCGAGGACCGGGAGCTCTTCCGGGACACCATGCAGGCCATCGGCGAGCCCTGCGTCCCCTCGGAGATCGCCGTCACGGTGGAGGAATCCCTCGCTGCGGCGGAGAAGATCGGCTATCCCGTCATCGTGCGCCCGGCCTTTACTCTGGGCGGCAGCGGCGGCGGCATCGCCAATACCGCCGAGGAGCTCAGCACCATCGCCGCCACGGGTCTGGATCTCTCGCCCATCACCCAGGTGCTCATCGAAAAATGCATCTCCGGCTGGAAGGAGATCGAATTCGAGACCATGCGCGACGCCAGGGGCAATGCCATCGCTGTCTGCAGCATGGAAAACTTCGACCCCGTGGGCATCCACACCGGCGACAGTATTGTCGTCGCCCCGGCGCTGACCCTGTCGGACAAGGAGTATCAGATGCTGCGCACCGCGGCGCTGAAGATCGTGGACGCCCTGGGCATCGTGGGCGGCTGCAACTGCCAGTTCGCCCTGGACCCCGAGAGCTTTGAATACGCCGTCATCGAGGTGAACCCCAGAGTCAGCCGGTCGTCGGCTCTGGCCTCCAAGGCCACGGGCTATCCCATCGCCAAGATGACCACCCGCCTGGCTCTGGGCTACTCTCTGGACGAGATCAAAAACGACATCACCGGCAAGACCTGCGCCTGCTTCGAGCCCACGGTGGACTACGTGGTAGTGAAATTCCCCAAGTGGCCCTTCGACAAGTTTGCCGGCTCCAGCCGGAAGCTGGGCACCCAGATGAAGGCCACAGGCGAGGTCATGGCCATCGCCCCCAGCTTCGAGATGGCCATGATGAAGGCCATCCGCGGCGCGGAGATCGGCTTCGACACCCTGAATGCCCCGCCGGTCAGCGACGCGCCCATCCGGGAGCGGCTGGCCGCCCAGGACGACCGGAGAGTCTTCACGGTCTTCGAGGCCCTGAAGTCCGGCGTCAGCGTGGACGAGATTTTCGACATCACCAAAATCGACCGCTGGTTTCTCTATAAGCTCCTGCATCTGGCGGAGTTTGAGCAGCATCTGGAGCGCGACGGCCTCGGCGACGGCGGCTATGAGACCGCCAAGCGTCTGGGCTACCCGGACGCGGCCATTTCCCGGCTCACGGGCGCAAAAGAGCTCCCCGGCAAGGACTTCGTCTACAAGATGGTGGACACCTGCGGCGCGGAGTTCGACGCCGAGACGCCCTATTTTTACTCTAGCTGTGACAGCTTCTGCGAATCCACCCACTTCCCCCGCAGCGGCAAGGAGACCGTCATGGTCCTGGGCTCCGGCCCCATCCGCATCGGCCAGGGCATCGAGTTTGACTACTCCAGCGTCCACTGTGTCTGGATGCTGCGGGAGATGGGCTACGACGTGGTCATCGTCAACAACAACCCCGAGACCGTCTCCACGGACTACGATACTGCCGACCGGCTCTATTTCGAGCCCCTGTATCCCGAGGACGTGATGAACATCATCCGCGTGGAGCAGCCCATCGGCGTGGTGGTGGCCTTCGGCGGCCAGACCGCCATCAAGCTCACGCAGTTCCTGGACCGGCAGGGCGTCCGGATTCTGGGCACCTCTGCCGAGAGCATCGACATGGCCGAGGACCGGGCCCGGTTCGACGCGCTGCTGGAGCAGTTCGGCATCCGCCGGCCCAAGGGCATGGGCGTCAACACCCTGGAGGAAGCTCTGGAGGCGGCGGAGAAGCTGGGCTATCCCGTTCTGCTGCGTCCCAGCTACGTCATCGGCGGCCAGAACATGACCATCTCCCGCAGCCGGGAACACACCGAGCAATATATGCGCACCATCCTCTCCGGCGGCATCGAAAACCCCGTGCTGGTGGACAAATACATGCCCGGCACGGAGCTGGAGGTGGACGTGATCTCCGACGGCGTGGACGTGCTGATGCCCGGCATCATGGAGCACATCGAGCGGGCCGGCGTCCACAGCGGCGACTCCATCGCCGTCTATCCTCCCTACAGCCTCACCGACAAAATGATGCAGGTGGTGGTGGACTGTTCCGAGAAGCTGGCCCTGGCCCTGGGCACCAAGGGCCTGGTGAACATCCAGTACCTGATCTACGAGGGTGAGCTCTACGTCATCGAAGTGAATCCCAGAGCCTCCCGCACCGTGCCCTACATCAGCAAGGTGACCAACGTGCCCATGGTGGACCTGGCCTCCCGGGTCATGCTGGGCGCGAAGCTGGCCGATCTGGGCTATGGCACCGGCCTCTACCGCACGCCGCCCTACAGCGCCGTGAAGGTGCCGGTCTTCAGCTTTGAAAAGCTCAGCGACGCAAACTCCATCCTGGGCCCGGAGATGAAGAGCACCGGCGAGGTGCTGGGCATCGGCCGCACCGTGCCGGAGGCGCTGTTCAAGGGCCTCACCGCAGCGGGCTTCACCGTGCCCTCGGCCCACGGCCGGGGCAGCGCGGGGGTCCTGCTCAGCGTGGAGGAGAGTGACTATCCCGAGATCATCTCCCTGGCCAAACGGTTTTATGATCTGGGCCTGCGGCTCTACGCCACCGCCGGCACCGCCGCCGTCATCGCCCAGCTGGGCGTGAAGGTGGAGAGCGTGTCTGACCAGGCGGGCATCTATAACCTGCTGGAAGGCGGAAAGCTGGACTACATCGTCTACACCGGCGCCGTGAAGGACGCCACCTACGGCGACTACATCGCCCTCCACCGCCGGGCCATGCAGCTGGGCGTGCCCTGCCTTACCAGTCTGGACACCGCCGACGCCCTGGCCCAGATCATCGCCAGCCGCTTTACGGTCATGAACACCGAGCTGGTGGACATCAACGCCATGCGGCCCCGGCGCCAGAAGGTGGAGTTCGTGAAGCTCCAGAGCTGCGGCAACGACTATATCTTCATCGAGAACTTCGACGGCGCCATCACCGCGCCGGAGAGCCTCTGCGTCAGCCTCTGCCAGCCCCACTACGGCATCGGCGGCGACGGCATCGTGCTCATCGAGAAGTCCACGGTGGCCGATGCGAAGATGCGCAGCTTCAACCGGGACGGCAGCGAGGGCAAGATGGCCGGCAACAACATCCGCTGCGTGGCAAAGCTCCTCCACGACCGGGGCTATGTCCACGGCGACCGCCTGACCATCGAGACCGAAAGCGGCGTCTACCGCCTGCGGGTCTATACTCGTGATGGCCGCGCCCGGAGCATCTCCGTGGAGATGGGGAAGGCCGACTTCGCCGTTTCCGCCCTGCCCGCCAATGTGGAAGCCCAGCGCATGGTGGATTATCCCCTCACCGTGGCGGACCGGGACTGGCGCGTCACCTGCGTCAGCGTGGGCAACCCCCACTGTGTCATCTTCCGGGATGACATCGACGCCCTGGACGTGGCTGAAATCGGCCCGGAGTTCGAGTTTGCTCCGGTGTTCCCGGAGCGGATCAACACGGAGTTTGTTCGGGTGGTGAACCGCACCACTCTGCGTATGCGGGTCTGGGAGCGGGGCAACGGCGAGACCCTGGCCTGCGGCACCGGCGCCTGCGCAGCCGTGGCCGCCGCGGTGGAAAACGGCCTCTGCGACAAGGACAAGGACGTCACCGTGAAGCTCCTGGGCGGCGATTTGACCGTGCGCGTTACGGACGAGAGCATCACCCTCACCGGCGCCGCCACCCAGGTCTACGCGGGCCACTTCTGGTATTGAGCACTGCGTGGAAATCACCCTGCCAACCATCGGCAGGGTGATTTTGCGCGTTGGGCAAATTGGAGTTTATCGGGCTGATGGATAAAGCGAAGCCTTCCCCCTCAGGGGGAAGGGGAACCGCTTGCGGTGGATGAGGGGTGTCCCATGGCGGCGTAAGCCGCAACCATATGAAAATGCCAAAAGATCAAACTCCGGCAATTCATAAAGATGCCGCTGACGCGGCGATAGAACCACCTCATCAGTCTCGCTGCGCGAGCCAGCTTCCCCTGGAAGGGGAAGCCTTTCGCTCGACTTCATCCCCACAATAAATTCTTATTTACAAATCTCGATCTCGTTGGTATAATACCCTCTGTAATCAAAAAGGAGGCGAACCCTATGGAACGGGAATTTTCCGCCGTGATGTCGGAGCTGCGCCGCCAGAGCGGCAAGAGCCAGCGCACCGTGGCTGCGGAGCTGGGTATCAGCCAGGCCCTTCTGAGCCACTATGAAAACGGCGCCCGCGAGCCGGGACTTGCCTTTGTCTGCCGCGCCTGCGACTATTACGGCGTCAGCGCGGACTATATGCTGGGGCGAACGTCCAGACCGCTGCCGCTGTCGGAGGAGCTGGAGCGGCTGAAGCTGGCCGTCCGCACCATTGCCGACAGCGCTGTGCTGGCGGAGAACGCCATCGATACACTCACCGGGGAGGACGACGCATGATCCCACAGGACCACATTCGTAATTTTTCCATCATCGCCCACATCGACCACGGCAAATCCACCCTGTCTGACCGGCTCATCGAGCTCTGCGGCGCGGTGGAGCAGCGGGACATGGAGGACCAGCTCCTGGACAACATGGACCTGGAGCGGGAGCGCGGCATCACCATCAAGGCCCGGGCCGTGGGTCTGACCTACCGCAGGGACGGGGAGACCTATACCCTGAACCTGATCGACACCCCGGGCCACGTGGACTTCAACTATGAGGTCAGCCGGTCTCTGGCGGCCTGCGAGGGCGCGGTACTGATCGTGGACGCCTCCCAGGGCGTGGAGGCCCAGACCCTGGCCAACACCTATCTGGCCCTGGAGCACGATCTGGAGATCCTGCCCGTCATCAACAAGATCGATCTGCCTGCCGCCGACCCCCACCGCACCAAGACCGAGGTGGAGGACATCATCGGCATCCCGGCCATGGATGCGCCGGAGATCAGCGCCAAGCAGGGCATCAACATCCAGGCGGTGCTGGACAGCATCGTGGACAACATCCCGGCTCCCAAGGGCAAGCCCGACGCGCCTCTGCAGGCTCTGGTGTTCGACAGTCAGTACGACGCCTATCGCGGCGTCATCGTGCTGGTGCGCGTCATGGAGGGCACCATCCGCAAGGACATGGAGGTGCGCATGATGGCCTCCGGCGCCACCTATAAGATCGTGGAGGTGGGCCACCTGCGTCCCATCGGCCTGGATCCCTGCGAGGAGCTGGGCTGCGGCGACGTGGGCTATTTCACCGCCAGCATCAAGAACGTGGATGACACCCGCGTGGGCGATACGGTTACCTCCGTGGCGAACCCTGCCGCCGAGCCCCTGCCCGGCTATCGCCCGGCCCGGAGCATGGTCTACTGCGGTATCTATACCGAGGACGGCTCCAAGTACCCGGACCTCCGGGACGCGCTGGAGAAGCTGAAGCTCAACGACGCATCCCTGTCCTTCGAGCCGGAGAGCTCGGCGGCCCTGGGCTTTGGCTTCCGCTGCGGTTTTCTGGGCATGCTCCACATGGAGATCATCCAGGAGCGGCTGGAGCGGGAGTTCGATCTGGACCTGATCACCACGCTGCCCAGCGTCATCTACCGCATCACCAAGACCGACGGCTCCGTCGTCATGGTGGATAACCCCCACAACTATCCCGACCCCGCCAGCATCGAGCTGGCCGAGGAGCCTTTCGTCAGTGTCAGCATCATCACGCCCCAGGAGTTCGTGGGCAACATCATGCCCCTGTGCCAGGACCTGCGGGGTGAGTATCAGGACATGCAGTATCTGGATACCCGCCTGGTGGAGCTGAAGTACGAAATGCCCCTCAACGAGATCGTCTATAACTTCTTCGATACCCTCAAGGCCCGCACCAAGGGCTACGCCTCTCTGGACTACGAGTTCAGCTGCTACCATCCCAGCGAGCTGGTGAAGGTGGACATGCTCTTAAACGGCGACGGCGTGGACGCCCTGAGCTTCATCGCCCACAAGGACAAGGCCTACGGCCGGGCCCGCAGTCTCTGCGAAAAGCTCAAGGAGAACATCCCGCGCCAGCTGTTCGAGATTCCGGTCCAGGCTGCCATCGGCGGCAAAATCATCGCCCGGGAGACCGTCAAGGCCCTGCGCAAGGACGTGCTGGCCAAGTGCTACGGCGGCGACATCACCCGCAAGAAGAAGCTGCTGGAAAAGCAGAAGGAAGGCAAAAAGAAGATGCGCCAGCTGGGCACCGTACAGATTCCCACCGAGGCATTCCTCGCGGTGCTGAAGCTGGACAGCTGAGGAGGTTTTATCATGCTGGAATTCATTTTTGACACCCAGATGCTCATCGAGGGCCACGATCTGGACGAGGATGAGATTTTCGACTACATCACCGAGCATTTCAAGGGCGACAGCCTGCTGGCCGTGGGGGATGAGGACTTGATTAAGATTCACTTCCACACCAACGAGCCCTGGCAGGTGCTGGAGTACGCCGCCAGTCTGGGCGAGCTCCACGACGTGGTGGTGGAGAACATGGACCGCCAGGAGCGGGGCCTGAAGGGCTAATGAAAAGTCAAGCGCGCTGCATCGCAGCGCGCTTTTTGCTGTTGAGGGTGAAATTGGGTTTTTGAGCTGTCAGATAGAGCGAAGCCTTCCCCCTCAGGGGGAAGGGGGACCGCTTGCGGTGGATGAGGGGTGTTCAATGGCGGCGCAAGCCGCAACCATATGAAAATGCCCAAAGATCAAACTCCGGCAAT
>CAMHRJ010000086.1 GCA_946187475.1 uncultured Clostridia bacterium
GGCGTAAATCCATCATCCCGATAAATTCCAATTTGATCTTCGCATTTAATATTTATGAAATATTTTCGTAAAGTATTTACAATATTTATAGATTGTGCTATCCTGAACGCAGAAGGAAAGGTGGTGAGGCTATGGAACCTGCGGAAAACAGCCGCTTATTGGGACTGAACGCGGTGTCGCACCTGCTGGTGGACGGCCTGTGCGCGGCCACGGTGTTTGGTTCGGCTGCGGCGGATGCTGCGGCGCTGATCGCGCTTTATAACACCCTGGCCTTCTCCACCCAATGTCTGGTGGGATTGGCGGCAGACCGCATCCGGCGGCACGGAGTCTCTGCAGCAATTTCCATGCTGCTGGTGGTGCTGGGCTATGCCCTGCCCCTGCCGGTGACGGTGCGCATCTGCTGCATCGGTCTCGGCAACAGCGTGTTCCATGTGGCCTGCGGCGCCATGACCCTGGAGCGCAGCGGCGGCAGAGCCGGCGCCCTGGGCGTATTCGTGGCCCCGGGCGCCATCGGCGTGACCCTGGGCATGCTCTGGCCCGGGCTGGGCCCCCTCTTCGCGGTGCTGCTGACCCTCTGCGCTTTTCTGGTGCTGCCCTTGAGCCGCTCTGCTTCGGCAGTAGAAGCGAAACGCACAGAGTCCGACATCTCCCTGCTAATTCCGATTCTGCTGACCCTGGCAGTGGCGGTGCGGGCCGTGGGCGGCAGCGCGGTGCACTTCCCGTGGAAAACCGGCGCCGCCGCAGCGCTGGTCATGACCGGGTGCGTGTTCTTGGGCAAGACCGCCGGCGGCTTTCTCTGCGACCGGATCGGAGCACGGAAAAGCGCCTGGGTCTCCATCGTGCCTGCCGCACTCCTGATCGCCTTTTGCAGCCGCTGGGCGGCGACCGCGCTGGCGGGGCAGTTCGCGCTGAATCTCACCATGCCGGTGACGCTGTGGCTCTTGTACCAGGCCATGCCGGATGCCCCGGGCTTTGCCTTCGGGCTGGCGGCCTCGGCCCTGTGGCCCGGCACCATCGCCGGCGGGCTCATGACCCTGACGGGCCCGGCCCTCTGGGTCTGCGTCATCGCAAGCTTCGTCTTTGGCCTCTGGGCCATTCTGTACGCGGAAAACCGGATCTTCGGAAAAGGAGGAACCCCATGAAAAAGCTGGTGGATACCCTGGGCGCGGCTTTGATCGCCCTGGGTCTCTGCATCCTGCCTGCCCGGGCGGACGTCCTGGGCGGCGAAGTGCTGGCCACGGCCGCCGGCGTGATGGTGCTGCTGATTCTGGGCCTGGTGGTCATGGCCTTCAGTCTGCTGGTGGATGCCATCCGAAAGCGGCGGAAAAACAAGGAGGACGATGACAAATGAAATGGTTTGACCGAATGATAATGGCGCTGGCCTGCGTCCTGCTATGCACGGTCCCGGTTTATGCGGATGTGGCCGCGCCTGGACTGATTGTAGCCAGTCCCCTCGTTCTGATCGTTGCACTGGTGGCTGTGGCATGCGCTATCCTGATCCGCACGCTCATCAAGCGGCGCAAGGACAAAAAGGACGACAAATGAGCTTCCTGATCGCCTGCGTCCTGACCGTGGCCATCGAGACGCCCTTTTTGATGCTGTTCGGCTACCGGGACCGGAACGCCGTGACGATCATCGTCCTGGTGAACGTCATCACGAACCTGCTGCTGAACCTGATTCTGGCGCTGGCGGGCTTCTCCTGGCCCCTGGCGCTGGGGCTGGAGTGCGCCGTAGTTGCGGCGGAATACGCCGTCTACGCCCTGGCCTTCGGGCGGAGCCGGAAGCTCTTCGGACTGACGCTGGCGGCGAACGTTCTCTCCTGCGGGATGGGCCTGCTGCTCTTTTCGCCTTTTTGATTGACACCGCAGCATCTTTTGAGATATAATATCCCAGTTTGAAAACGAATGAAAAGGTGAAACACATGGACTATCGGCAGGAGATCGAGCGTCGCCGGACGTTCGCCATCATTTCCCACCCGGACGCGGGCAAGACCACGCTGACGGAAAAGCTGCTGCTTTACGGCGGAGCCATCCAGCTGGCGGGCAGCGTCAAGGGCAAGGCCACCGCCCGCCACGCGGTGTCCGACTGGATGGAACTGGACACCCCCGGCCACCAGGACTTTTCCGAGGACACCTACCGCACCCTTATGGCGGCAGACTCCGCCGTCATGGTGATCGACGCGGCCAAGGGCATCGAGCCTCAGACCCGGAAGCTCTTCAAGATCTGCGCCATGCGGCACATCCCGATCTTCACCTTCATCAACAAGCTGGACCGGGAGGCCCGGGACCCCTTCGAGCTCATGGAGGAGCTGGAAAAGGAATTCGGCATCGGCACCTACCCGGTGAACTGGCCCATCGGCTGCGGTCACGACTTCAAGGGTGTCTTTGACCGGGACCGCCGGGAGATCCTGGCCTTCCAGGAGTTCCACCGGGGCCAGAACAAAATTTCCGCCATCGAGTGCGAGCTCACGGACACCGAGCGTCTGGACGAGCTGATCGGCCATCTCATGTGGGAGAAGCTGGTGGAGGACATCGAGCTGCTGGACGGCGCCAGCTATGAATTCGATCTGGACGCCGTGCGGGCCGGCGAGCTGAGCCCCGTGTTCTTCGGCTCGGCCCTGACCAACTTCGGCGTGGAACCGTTTCTGGAAAACTTCCTCAGCATGACCACCTCCCCGCTGCCCCGGGAAACTGCCGAGGGCGCCGTGGACCCCATGGGCGAGGATTTCTCCGCCTTTGTGTTCAAGATCCAGGCCAACATGAACAAGGCCCACCGGGACCGCATCGCCTTCATGCGCATCTGCTCCGGCAAGTTCGAGCGGGACCGGGAGTATCTCCACGTCCAGGGCGGCAAGGTGCTGAAACTGGCCCAGCCCCAGCAGATGATGGCCCAGGAGCGGGCTATCATCAACGAGGCCTTCGCTGGGGACATCATCGGCGTGTTCGACCCGGGCATCTTCTCCATCGGCGACACGGTCTGCGCGCCCAAGCACAAGGTGCAGTTTGAGGGCATCCCCACCTTCGCGCCGGAGCACTTCTCCGTCATCTCCCAGGTGGACACCATGAAGCGCAAACAGTTCACCAAGGGCGTCACCCAGATCGCCCAGGAGGGCGCCATCCAGATGTTCCACGCCCCCAACTCCGGCATGGAGGAGGTCATCGTGGGCGCGGTGGGCGTGCTGCAGTTCGAGGTGCTGGAATATCGCCTGAAGAACGAATACAACGTGGACATCCGCCGCCGGGATCTGAGCTATTCCTTCATCCGCTGGATCGAAAAGACGCCCAAAAAGCCCGACGAGCTGAATCTCGCCAGCGACACCCGCTGGGTCCAGGACTTCCACGGCAAGGACCTGCTGCTGTTCAACAACGAGTGGTCTATCCGCTGGGCGGAGCAGAAAAATGAGGGGCTTGAACTCTCTGAGTTCAGCCGCAACTGGTAAAAGTCATCATTCGAAATCTTTGGTTTTCGAATGAGAAGGCTTCACTTCGAAAGGCGTTTTTGGCGCAAGTGCGACTTGCGAAAGAAAAACGCCTTTCTTCGTGCAAAGTATTTTGCACGTCCAAACCAAGTGTGGACGGCAAAATGATGGAATTCTATTTCGCGGCATCCGAGCCGCGAAACTCTGCGAGGCCGAAATCGGTCCAAAAAATTTTTGATTTTTTTCAAAAAATAAAAAGGATTTTTCCGAACAAATGTAGTATTAGGGTATTGCAAGGGTATTTTGCAATGCCCTGATACCTTTTTAAGGAGGGATTATCATGGTGGACGCGCGGCTGGCGCGGGAGGAAGCGGAACGGCTGCTGGTGGGGCCATACGGCGTTTTGGCGTCACAGTCCCGGGGTCGGCGGGAGCCGGAGGAACCCTGCTCCATGCGCACCTGCTTCCAGCGGGACATCGACCGCATCATCCACTCCAAGTCCTTCCGACGGCTGAAGCACAAGACCCAGGTCTTTCTGCAGCCGGAGGGTGACCACTATCGCACCCGCCTGACCCACACGCTGGAGGTCACGCGGCTGGCGCGGACCATCAGTCGGGCGCTGCAATTGAACGAAGATCTCACCGAGGCCATCGCCCTGGGCCACGATCTTGGTCACACCCCCTTCGGCCACGCCGGAGAGCGGGCCCTGAACAGCATCTTCACCGGCCAGGGCTTTCGCCACTATGAGCAGAGTCTCCGGGTGGTGGACCGGCTGGAGCGGGACGGCAAGGGCCTGAATCTCTGCGACGAGACCCGCATCGGCATCCTGAACCACACCACCGGCGAGCCGAAGGACACCCTGGAGGCCGACGTGGTGCGTCTCAGCGACCGGGTGGCCTACATTAACCACGATCTGGACGACGCCATGCGCGGCGGAATCGTCCAGGCGGAGGACGTGCCCCGGATCGTCCGGGAGCGCATCGGCAATCGCAATTCCGAGCGCATCAACTCCATCCTCACGGACATCATCGCAAACAGCAGCGACGGCGTGCTGAAAATGTCCCCGGACATGCAGGAGGCAGTGGACACCTTCCACACCTTCATGTTCGAGGCCGTCTACCACAACCCCGTGGCCAAGGGCGAGGAACGCAAAGTGGAAGCCATCCTCGCCGCCATCTGGGAGTATTACGTGAAGCACATCGGCGAGCTGCCGGAGCTCTACCAGCACGTGGCGCTGGCCGAAGGCCCGGAGCGTGCCGTCTGCGACTACGTCTCCGGCATGACCGACAGCTACACCATGGAGGTCTATGGGAAACTGTTCATCCCCGCCGCCTGGAGCATTAAGTGAGTTTGGAGTTAGGAGTGAGGAGTTAGGAGTTTAAAAGTGTTTGCTGCGCAAACGATTGAAAGAGTTCGTTTTTGAATCATCGCCGAAGGCGATTCCTTTCAACTCCACACTCCACTCTTCACACTCCACTCTCAGCGAAACAATTCCGGTTTGAGCTTTATGCTCCAACCCCTTATGAAAGGAGGCTGAACCGATATGGCATTCTCCGAGCTCTTTTTGCAGGAGCTGGCGGAACGCAACGACATTGTGGACGTGGTGAGCGGATACGTCCAGCTCACCAAGCGCAGCGGGTCCAATCTGTTTGGCCTCTGCCCCTTCCACAGCGAAAAGACGCCCTCGTTCTCCGTGGCGCCGGACAAGCAGATCTATCACTGCTTCGGCTGCGGCAAGGGCGGCAGCGTCATCGGGTTCATCATGGAGATCGAGAACCTCTCCTTCCCCGACGCGGTGGCCTTCCTGGCCCGGCGGGCGGGCATGGCCATCCCGGAGCAGGAGGACGACCCCAACGCCCGGAAGCGGGAGCGGATGCTCGCCCTGAACCGGGAGGCAGCGCGGTTTTTCTATGACCAGCTCAAGTCCCCTGAGGGCGGTCGGGCCCAGGAATACCTGACCCGGCGGCAGCTCTCCGGCCGCACCGCGAAAAACTTCGGTCTAGGCTTCGCGCCGGACACCTGGACAAGCCTCACCGACGCCATGAAGGCCAGGGGCTACACCGAGCAGGAGCTGTTCGACGCCGGTCTCGTCCGCCACGGCAAGAAGGGCGGCGTCTATGACACCTTCCGCGACCGGCTCATGTTCCCGGTGATCGACGTGCGCGGCAACGTCATCGGCTTCTCCGGCCGCATTCTCGGCGACGGAGAGCCCAAATACATGAACACGCCGGAGACCCTGGTCTTCAGCAAAAGCCACAACCTCTTCGGGTTGAATCTGGCGAAAAAGTCCAAGATGGGCTTCATCATTCTGGTGGAGGGCAACGTGGACGTGGCCAGTCTCCACCAGGCGGGCTTCGACTGCGCGGTGGCCTCGCTGGGCACATCGCTGACGCCGGAGCAGGCGCGGCTTTTGAGCCGCTACACCAATGAGATCGTCATCGCCTACGACGGCGACAACGCCGGGCAGAAGGCCGCCCAGCGGGCCATCGGTCTGCTGGAAAAGCTGGACATGCGGGTCCGCGTGCTGCGCATGGAAGGGGCCAAGGACCCGGACGAATACATCAAAACCTACGGCGCCGACGCCTTCCGCAATCTGCTGGAGGGTTCGGAAAACCACATCGAATACCGGCTCCAGAGCGTCCAGCGGAAATACGATCTCTCCGCCCCGGAACAGAAGGTGGCCTATGTGAAGGAGGCCGCCGGGGTCATCGCCCAGCTGCCCGGCAGCGTGGAGCGGGAGGTTTACGCCATGCGCGTGGCAGAGCTGGCCGGCATCCAGAACGCGGCGGTGGCAGACGAGATCGCCCGCCAGCGGAAGCAGAAGCTCCGCACCGCCCGGAAGGAACTGGCGAGAGAGCAGCTGCGTCCCGTGCGCCAGCGGGAAAAGCAGAGCGGCGTCCGCTATGACAATCCCCATTCCGCCGCGGCGGAGGAGGGCGTCATCCGGCTGCTGTATCTGGACAGCGCCCTGTTTTCCGGCCTGGAGCCGCCCAAGGAGGAGCAGTTTTCCTCCCCGGAGCTGCGCCACATCTACAGCGTGCTTCTCTCCCATGCCCGGGAGAGGCGACCGGTCTCTCTGGCGGCGCTGGGCGAGACGCTGAGCTCCCAGGAGCTGCAGCTCTTAACCCGCATTATTCAGCAAGACGATCTCAGCGACCGGCGAGAGCAGGCGCTGCGAGATTATATCCACATCTTAAACACCGACAGCCTCACAGGCGGCGACACCGACCTGCGGGCTTACGCAGACAAACTCAAGGAACGAAAGGGATACGGAGGTACCACCAAATGAGCAAGAAAACCGCAACGCCCTCCCCGGAGGAGCTGGAGGCCATGGCCGACGCCATGCTGGCCGCGGACACCGAGAAGAACGGCGCCGACGCGCCCGCCAAGACCCGAGACGAGCAGATCGCCGAGCTGGTGGAGCGCTGCAAAAAGGACAAGAAGATCTCCGACAAGGACCGGCAGCTGCTGGAGGAGCTGAATCTCAACTCCGACGAGGAAAAAAAGCTCTATGACCAGCTGGACGCCGCGGGCGTGGACTACACCGGCGACGACGACGTGCTGCCGCCCCTGGACGACGCCAACCCCGAGCTGGAGGAAATTCAGGAGATCGAGGAGATCACCGAAGAGGAACTGGCCGACACCGACGCCATGGCCGACAGCTTCTCCACCGACGACCCCGTGCGCATGTACCTCAAGGAGATCGGCAAGGTCCCGCTGCTCACTCCCGAGGAGGAGCGCGCGCTGGCCATGAAGATGGCCGAGGGCGACGAGGACGCCAAGCGCCGCATGGCCGAGGCAAACCTCCGTCTGGTGGTCAGCATCGCCAAGCGCTACGTGGGCCGCGGCATGCTGTTCCTGGATTTGATTCAGGAGGGCAACCTGGGTCTGATCAAGGCCGTGGAGAAGTTCGACTATGAGAAGGGCTACAAGTTCTCCACCTACGCCACCTGGTGGATCCGTCAGGCCATCACCCGCGCCATCGCCGACCAGGCCCGCACCATCCGCATCCCCGTCCATATGGTGGAGACCATCAACAAGGTCATCCGCGTCAGCCGCCAGCTCCTGCAGGAGCTGGGCCACGACCCCTCCGCCGAGGAAATCGCCGCCGAAATGGGCATGAGCGTGGACAAGGTCCGGGAGATCCTCAAGATCGCCCAGGAGCCCGTCAGTCTGGAGACCCCCATCGGCGAGGAGGAGGACTCCCACCTGGGCGACTTCATCCAGGACGAGGACGCCAGCGAGCCCAGCGAGGCCGCCAGTCTCACCCTGCTGAAGGAGCAGCTGGCCGAGGTGCTGGACACCCTGACGCCCCGGGAGAAGAAGGTGCTGGAGCTGCGCTTCGGCATGGTGGACGGCCGCACCCGCACCCTGGAAGAGGTGGGCAAGGAGTTCAACGTCACCCGCGAGCGCATCCGTCAGATCGAGGCCAAGGCCCTGCGCAAGCTCCGCCATCCCAGCCGCAGCAAGCGTCTGAGAGACTTCCTGAATTGAGAAAATAATAAACATATTGAACCCCGGGAGGGCGCTGCACATGCAGCGCCCTCCCGGGGTTGTTTGTTATTCCAAATGACACACCGAAATAGAGCCTGTAGGGGCGATTCACGAATCGCCCGTGTGGAAATTTTTCCGCCGCCAAAAAGAGAATGTCATTGCGAACCGTCGCGCACGACGGTGTGGCAATCCGCATCCC
>CAMHRJ010000087.1 GCA_946187475.1 uncultured Clostridia bacterium
GGTTGAAAGCGATCCAGTGATGCGTATAATCACTGCTGGCGGAGTGCACAGAGAGGTTGTGCAGATCATCGCCCAGCACCACGTATTCGCTGCCGTCGGCATAGCGGATGGTGATGGCGTTTTCCGTCTTTTCCGCGCCAGCGCCCATGTCATAGGTGAGCATCATACCCACCGGCGAAACCGAAGCGGTGACGCCCTCCGCAGAAAAGCTCCGGGTGGCGGCCCGGTTTTCCGCCGGGAGCGGAATGGAGGTCTCCGGCCAGTCCTGCGCGTCCTTTTCCGGCTGGTGCAGACAGATTCTGAGGGAAAGGGTCTCCTCTGCCGGAAGGGTCTCCAGCGGCGTCACATAGAGCACATAGTCGGCTTCCGTTGCCGTGAAGCTCTTTTCCACCAGATAATCCCGCATATCCATAAAGCGGTATTCGCCGCTTTCCCGCTTCAAATCCAGGCTGAAGGGCGTGTACTCGCCCTTGCTCTCATCGTACTTGCCATCCGCGCTGATTCCGTGGCCTTCGGGGTTCTGTACATGCACCGTCAGGGCGCCGATGCCGTTTTCGTCCAGCAGCATGTTTTCCAGCGTGAAGGTGTAGCTGCCCAGCTGGACGGATTTGCCGACCTCGATGACGTTCTCGCCCACGAGGGCCTCCGCCTGGTCCGGGTCCACGTCCACGCGCTCAATGGCGGGATAATGCTCGACCTTGTCCAGGCCTTCGCCCTCGCCGGAGAACACGATGTCGAAGGCCTCCTGCCCGGCTACGCCGGTACCGAACACGTTTTTGAAAAACCCGTTGTGGTAGGCGGCCAGAGCCGTGATGCTGAGGGCCAGGGCCATGGCTGCGGCAAGAATGACCACCCCGGGACGCTTGCGCCGGATGGGTTTCGCTGTGGTTTCTGAATGAATCTTTTTCATGGCGATCTCCTTGATATGTTCTGCGGAGACCGCCTCCGGTTCCTCGAGCCCGATCTCCGGGGCCTGCAGATCGTCCAGCAGATCGGATAGTTTGACATTATACATCGTTGGCGGCTCCTTTCCAGTTCTCATCCTGTGACAGTACGACGCGAAGCTTTTCCCGGCCACGCCGCAGATGCGTCTTGACCGTGGAAACGTTCATCTGCATCTGCTCGGCGATGGAGGCGACCGACTGTCCGTAATAATAGTGGCGCAGGAAGATGCCCCGGTCCGGCCATTCCATGCGCAGCACCGCTTCGGTCACCAGCCGCTGCCGTTCCCGGCGCTCGACCTCGTCCTCCGGCGCGTCGCCGGACAGCGTGATCACGTCTTCCTCCAGAGGCAGGTCCCGCCCCAGCGTTCGCAGTTTGTTCTTTGCCAGATTCCTTGCCACGCTGCCAAGCCAGCTTTTGACCGAGCCCGGGCGAACCTGCAGAGCGCTTTTCCACAGCGCCACAAACACGTCGGCGTCCACTTCCTCCAGATCGGCATAAGACATGGCCGAACCGATGATGCCTCTGACCACCGTGTGCACATAGGCTGAATAGCGGTCGATGAACCAGGCAAGTGCCTCTTCCGAGCCCTGCTGCAGCGCCCGAAGCGCCTCCGCCTCATTCATGGCAAACACCTTCTTCCCTTTCGTACTGTTGAACGGCCGTTCGCTTATAATAACACAGAAAACCGCCAAATGGTTTCAGCTTCTGGAAAAAAAGAACTCCGATCGGAATCCAATCGGAGTTCTTTTGGGTTATCTGTACAGCCAGTACAGAATGCTGACGAAAAACGAAGAGAAGAGATCCCCGATCCCGTCCAGGAAGTGTGCAAAGCCATTCATCATTTCTGTTCTCCTTTCCGTATGTTCAAACTGGTTTCGACTCAGTTGCTCAGGACCGTGATCACCATGGGGGAAAGGTCGGCCTCCCGGATTATTTCCAGGTCCGCCTCCATCACCGGCTGACCCCGGGTGACGGTCTCCCCTTCTGCCACCAGCGGATTGAGTCCATCGCCGTTGAGGGTGAAGGTGTCGATGCCCACCAGGAGCAGGATCTCCATGCCGTCCGCGCACCGGAAGGTCAGGGCGTGGTTGGTGTCGGCGATCTCCAGGACCGTGCCGTCGCAGGGGGCGACGATCTGGCCGTTGGCCGGCAGGATGCCGACGCAGCTGCCGATGACGCCGGAGGAAAACATGATGTCTGGAATCTGCTTCATGGGCACGGTCTCGCCGCTGGCCGGAGCGAACAGCGGCAGATTCACGGCGTCGGAGCTTCCGGTGACCGTCAGAGGCTCACCGGCGGTGATGGGCCGGGACTTTTTCTTGCTGAGCCGCCGGAAGGAGGCGGAGCGCCAGGTATCCGCCTGCTCGGCGGTGAGGGCGGTCTCGAAGCTCAGCTCCTCTTCCCGGTAGAAAATGTTCGTGATCAGGTAGCCGCCGATGTAGCTGATGACCAGGGCCGTCAGATACAGCAGCACGCTCCGGGCGGAACCGCCGGGGCCGGCGGTCATCACGAAAGCGCCCAGAAGGCCCGAGGGGCCCCAGGTGGTGGAGGCAACCTGGGTCATCATGATGAAGGCGCCGCCGAAGCCCGCACCCAGGCCCGCCGTAAGGAAGGGCTTGCCCAGGGGCAGCGTGACGCCGTAGATCAGCGGCTCGCCCACGCCCAGCAGGCCAGCCGGCAGCGCGCCGGAGATGACGGAGCAAAGGTTCTGGTTGCCGACCTTTTTGGCCTTTCTCCAGAGGGCCAGCGCAGCGCCAACCTGTCCGGCGCCGGCCATGGCCAGAGCGGGATAGAGGGTGACGAAGCCCAGCTCCGAGAGCTGCACGCTGTAGAGGGCCACCAGACCGTGGTGCATGCCCGCGGCCACCAACGGCAGGAAGAAGGCCGCGGCCAGATAGCCGGAGACGGCCCGGATGAGCATGTTTTCCGACAGGCAGGCCTGGCTGAACAGCCAGACGATGCCGCTGGAAGCGTAGCCGAAGAGGGGCATGATAAAGACGATGTACGGCACCACGCAGAGGAACATGGTCAGCAGCGGCGTGAAGACGATGTCGATGGACTTGGGCATGACGGTGCGGATGGACTTTTCCACATAGGCGATCAGCAGCGCGCCGGCAATCACCGCCAGGACGCCGCCCTTGCCGCTGCAGAGCACCGAATCCAGCGGGATGGCGCTGTTATAAAGGCCCATGATGGAGGCGATCTCGTTGATGCCGTCCAGAGACGTGATCATGCCCAGCATGCCGCCCAGGATGGGCGTGCCGCCGAAGCGTTCTGCTGCACGGTAGCCTGCCCAGGCGGTCAGGTAGGTCATCATGGAGATGTTGATCAGTCTGAGGATCTGATAAATGAAAGCCCAGACGTTTCTGTCTGCGTAGTTGGGTACCGTCTGCGCAATGAGCATGGCAAAGCCGCCGCAGAGTCCAGCGCTGATGATGCCGGGCAGCAGCGGGATGAAGATGTCTCCGATCACTCTCAGAGCGCTTCGAATCCTGTATCTTTTCATGGATGTAATCTCCTGTTTCAAGCCGTTACGAATGCTCGGCAGGCCCTGTGTAGCGGAAGCAGAGCATGGTAATGTCGTCGAACTGCTCCGCGCCGTCCACAAAGTTTTCGATGTCCAGGGTGACGTTCGCCAGAACCTGCTCCGGCAGCGCGTCCGGGCTCCGGTTCAGGGCTTCCAGCATCCGGTCGGGGCCGTAGAGCTCTTTCTGCGCATTGGCGGCCTCCACGACGCCGTCGGTGTAGACGAAGAAGCTGTCCCCGGGCTGCAGCTGAAATTCGTGCTGCCTGTAGGGCAGGTTCTTCATGACGCCCACGGGCATGGAGTGCTTGTAGATCTGCAGCTCATAGCTGCCGTCGGCACGGCGCAGCACCGGGTGCTCGTGGCCCGCATTGGCCGCCAGGCCCTTGCCGGTGGAGATCTCCAGCAGGGCCAGCCAGACCGTGACGAAGAAGTCCTCCTCGTTGCCCTCGCAGAGCTGGTTGTTGACGCTCTTGAGGGTCTCGGCGGGGTCTTTGCCGTTCTGCATGCTGGATTTGATCAGCACCCGGGAGACCATCATCAAAAGCGCCGCCGGAACGCCCTTGCCGGAGACGTCCGCCATGACGAAGGCCATGTGATCGTCGTCGATCATGAAGAAATCATAGAAGTCGCCGCCCACCTCTTTGGCCGGGGTCATGCTGGCATAGAGACTGAATTCCTTCCGGTCCGGGTAGGGCGGGAAGAGGCTGGGCAGCTGGCTGCCCTGGATCTTGCTGGCCATGTCCAGCTCCGCGCCGATGCGCTCCTTTTCCGCGGTGACCCGCTTGATCTGGTCGATGTACAGCGTCACCCGGGCCGACTGCTTGGCGAAGGATTCCGCCAGCACCTCGATCTCATCCCCGGTGCGGTAGACGTCCTCCATCTGAAACTGCCGGTTCCGGACGCCCAGCGACGCGACCCGGCGCGTGATGGTATTCAGCGGGTCGGTGATGCGTCCCGCGATGGAAAAGGCCGACACCATTCCGGCGGCCACGATCAAAACCACCAGCAGAATGAGGATGTTCCGGGCGTGGAACATCTCACGGTGGAAGGTATCCAGCGCGTCGGTGCGGATGGTCTCATACGCATCCTCCATGCCGTTTTCCACATAGATCTGCTTCTGGGTCTCGTAGGTATCGTTGACCAGCTGCGCCACCTTGTTGGACTGGTAGAAAAAGACCGCCGTATAGGCCGCGATGATCAGGACGATGGTGATCAGCAGCATACTGAAAATCTTGAGCCGGATGCCGCCTGTGAAGATGCCTTTCAGTTTTTTCATAACGCTCTCCCTGTGATGATGCGTGATTCCATTGAACAATTCTGTATTCTATTGTAAAGGAAAAACGATTGAAACACAAGATTTTTTTCAGCATCCATCGACCAAAAACAGACGCAATTCATTCCCCTTGCGATTTCAGAGGGATTCTGGTACAATCGATTCAGAAACACTCCAAACTGAAAAACGGAGGGAACCCGCATGGCGAAAGATGAGCGTTTTGAAAAAACCTATTCTCAGGGAAAGCTGACCGTCACCGAGATTTGGGTGGACCGGGAGACTGGCGTGAATTACCTGTTCCACGCCAGCGGCTATGCCGGCGGTCTCACGCCCCTGCTGGACCGGGACGGCAAGCCCGTCATCACCACGGTAATCAACTGAAAAAGAAATCACCCCATCCGAACAGATGGGGTGATAAAATTATGTAAACCATTAGTAGCCCATGTCCACCACGACCCAGTCGCCGCCGTCGGTGCGGGCCAGCCACCAGTTCCAGCCGGTGTAGTCCGCATCCGAGTTCCAGGACACTTCCTCCGGTGCTTCCGGTGAATGGAAGTCCGACAGGAAGCAGACGCCCTCCACGAAGCTTCCGACGCCGGGAGCGCTCATGTGCTGGTTGAGCCAGTCCACCTCATCAGTCGTGGCGTCATGATCAAAGGTGATCTGCCTCATGGCAAAGCCATCGCCGAACTGGGCAAAGCGTTCCATGATGGCGTCCACGGCGGATTCCAGCTCTTCCTGGGAGAAGCTGCTTTGCGCGCTCAGGTCCACCGGGAGATTCGCGGCCCTCCAGTCCAGGGTCTGGGACGCATTCTCCCGAAGCCAGTTCAGATTGTTATAGAGGCTGCCCTCTTCCCGGTTTTCCTCGGGAACCTCAAACCAGAGCCAGCCGCCGCCCTCGCCGGATTCGGGCACGAAGCGCACATAGTCCGTGCCGGAGTAGGTCTCCAGGCTCCAGGACGGCGTCTTGATAGAGATGCAGTCCATCCCGGAGGTGAACAGGCCGTCGGGCGAGACGCCCTGCCAGTCTACAGAAGCGAAGGTCTGGAGCATGTCGCGGTCAAAGGACAGGGTCATACCATCTGAATATTCGAGGACCAATTCCTCCCCGCTGTCCCAGGAGGCCTGGGCCGCGTCGCGGAAGGCCTTGGGATCGCCGGCGGTGTTCGCGGTATTCCCGGTGGAATGCGAAGTGCAGGCAGCAAGTGCTGCCACGCAGAGAAGCAGAGAAAAAGCTGCAATTAGAACATGACGAAAGTTTGATTTCATAGTTACTCCATTTTAAAACGATGGAAATCAAAAGGAGGAGCCCGGTGGGCTCCTCCTTTTTGGATACTTTGCTTACTCTGCCTTCTGCAGGGGCATGACCTGATCCTTCAGGATGCCGCGGGGGCAGATGTCGACGCAGTGGCCGCACTGGACGCACTTGTCGTAGTTGATGGTGGCCAGGCCATTCTCCACCACGATGGCGTCGGCGGGGCACTCGCGCTGGCACTTCATGCAGCCGATGCAGCCCACGTCGCAGATCTTGCGGGTGACCGCGCCCTTGTCGTGGTTGCGGCAGCCCTGGAGGACGGTCTGCTTGTAGGGAACCATCTCCACGATCTTCTTGGGGCAGGCATCGCGGCAGGCGCCGCAGGCAACGCACTTGTCGCGGTCCACGACGGCAACGCCGTTGACGATGTGCATGGCATCAAACTTGCAGGCGCGGGCGCAGTTGCCCAGGCCGATGCAGGCGAAGGTGCACTCCTTGCTGCTCTTGCCGCCGAAGAGCATGGCGGCCTGGCAGTCCTGAGGACCATTGTAGTTGAAGCGCGGCACGGCCACGTCGGTGCAGCCGGAGCAGGGCACGTGGGCGACCATCTTCTCGCTGGAACCGGCGCTGACGCCCATGATCTCAGCGATCTTGGCGGCAGCCTCGGGGCCGCCGGCGACGCAGGCGTTGGTGGGGGCAGTGCCCGCAGCAACGGCCTTGGCGTAACCATCGCAGCCGGGGAAGCCGCAGCCGCCGCAGTTGGCGCCGGCGAGACATTCACGCACAGCCGCTTCTTTCTCGTCAACCTCGACATAGAAGATCTTCGCGGCGAAGGCCAGAGCCGCGCCGAAGATCGCGCCCATGGCGCCGAGGACGGCGATGGCAATCAGAATACTGGTAAAGTTCATCTCGCGCCCTCCTTATACGATCTTCATGCCGGAGAAGCCCATGAACGCAAGTGCGATCAGGCCCGCCGTAACGAGGGCAACGGGGAAACCTTCAAAGCTCTCCGGATAGTCGGCGAAAGCCACCTTCTCACGGACGGAGGCCATCAGGCAGATGGCGAGCATGAAGCCCATGCCGCCGGTGACGCCGTAAACCACGCTCTGCAGGAAGTTGAAGCTGTACTGCGTATTCAGCAGCACGACGCCCAGCACCGCGCAGTTGGTGGTGATCAGCGGCAGGTAGATGCCCAGCGCGCTGTACAGCGAAGGGACGGATTTCTTGAGGAACATCTCCACAAACTGAACCAGGACGGCGATGACCAGGATGTAAGCGATGGTCTGCAGGAAGTCCAGGCCCAGAGGCACGAGGATGTACTCATTCACGATCCAGCAGATGGCGCTCGCGAGACCCATAACGAAGATAACGGCGAGACCCATGCCGGCCGCGGTGTCCAGCTTGGAGGAGCAGCCCAGGAAGGGGCAGCAGCCCAGGAACTGGGAGAAGATAAAGTTGTTGATCAGAATCGCACTGAGGACGATCTCAATGATGGTTGCATTTGCACTCATACGTTAACCGCCTCCTTCTCTTCTTTCGCCTTGGCGGCCTTCTTCTCCTCGCTTCTGCGCAGGACATACTGCATCAGAGCGATCAGGCAGCCCAGGGTGATGAAGCCGCCGATGGGGAGCGTCAGGACCAGAGCGCCGTACTCAGAGGGGAAGATCTGCACGCCGCTGCCGGTGCCAATGCCGTTGGTGGTGTTGATCAGACCGCTGCCGAAGGAGCCCTTGCCCAGGAACTCGCGGATGACGCACATGCAGATCAGCACGCAGGTGTAGCCCAGGCCCTGGAAGATGCCGTCGAAGAAAGAGGCACCCACGGGGTTCTTCTGGCAGAACGCCTCTGCGCGGCCGATGATGATGCAGTTGACAACAATCAGCGGAATGAACACGCCCAGAGATTCGCTCAGCGCGGGGATGAAGGCCTGCAGCAGCAGGTCCACGATGGTAACGAAGCCCGCGATGACCAGCACGAAGATGGCCAGACGGATGTCGTTGGGGATGATCTTACGAATCAGCGAAATGACCACGTTGCAGCAGGTCAGGATGATCAGAACGCTGAAGCCCATGCCGATGCCGTTGAA
>CAMHRJ010000088.1 GCA_946187475.1 uncultured Clostridia bacterium
GTTTCTGAGCTTTGCGTCGAGGTTGCTGAGAGGCTCGTCCATCAGCATGACCTTGGGGGCGCGGACGATGGCGCGGCCGATGGCAACACGCTGGCGCTGGCCGCCGGACAGGGCCTTGGGCTTGCGCTCCAGGTACTGGGTGATGTCCAGAATCTCCGCGACCTCGCGGACCTTCTTGTCGATCTCGTCCTTGGGGGTGTTCTTCAGCTTCAGGGCGAAGGCCAGGTTGTCATAGACGGTCATGTGGGGATACAGGGCGTAGGACTGGAAGACCATGGCGATGTCGCGGTCTTTGGGCGCCACGTCGTTGACCAGCTTGCCGTCGATCCACAGCTCGCCGCCGGAGATGTCCTCCAGACCGGCGACCATGCGCAGGGTGGTGGACTTGCCGCAGCCGGAGGGGCCGACCAGGACGATGAATTCCTTGTCCTTGATGTCCAGGTTCACGTCGTGAACGGCGATGACGCCCTCGTCCGTGACTTCCAGATTCGTCACGCCGGCGGACTCTTTCTTGCCGTTCATGTGGGGATAGATCTTCTTCAGGCCTACCATTTTGACTTCTGCCATTGTGCATTGCTCTAACGGTCAGGACTCCTCCAAAACCGCCTCGCGACCGCCCGCGCAGGGGCGCGCCGCATTACGACAGGTCTCCACACTGCCGCACCGCGAGCTCACGGAATTTCCTCCTTTTTTGTATGTACGAACAGCCAAGGAGTGGAGTGACTGCCCGCCATGGATTATTTGCCGCTTTGTATGGCGCAGCGGCGTACGCCTTGGGTTTTCCGGACCTTCAAAGCCCGGTTTTGCGCGGTAATCAGCCGAGGATCGCTTCCACCTCGGCACGCTCCGGCATGGAGCGGATGGCGCCCTTGCGGGTGGTGACCAGATAGGCCGCCGCGTTGGCGAAGCGCAGCATCTGCTTAAGCGCCGCCTCGTCCATGCCCGCGGGGCCGTGCGTGAGCACATGGTGCAGTACGCTTGCGCAGAAGGTGTCCCCCGCGCCGGTGGTCTCGATCGTGCCGCCCAGGAGGAAGGCCGGGACAAAGGCCTTGGCCTCCCCGGACCAGCAGTAGCTGCCGCCGGGGCCGGCTGTGACGCAGAGCAGACGGATGTTGGGATAGCGCTCTCGCAGGATGGCGGCGCCCCGGTCGAAGTCCGTCTCGCCGGTCATGAATTCGATCTCATTGTCGGCGATCTTCAGCACGTCGCACTGGCTGAGGCCCCATTCGATCTGGGCTCTGGCCTCCTCCAGGTCGCTCCAGAGGGGCGGGCGCAGGTTGGGGTCGAAGGAGATCCAGGCGCCTGCCGCCTTCGCCAGCGCCACGGCCTTCTGGGTGGCGGCGCGGACGCCCGCATGGGTCAGAGACAGGGTGCCGAAGTGGAAGATCCGAGCCCCAGTGATGAGATCCTGGGGAAGCTCCGCTTCCGTCAGCAGCATATCGGCTCCGGGGTCCCGGTAGAAGGAGAAATCCCGGTCGCCGTTGGGGAAGGTCTTGACAAAGGCCAGGGTGGTGTGGGCCTCGGGGTCCAGAATCAGCCCGTCGGCGCAGATATCCGCCTCCAGCACGGTCTGCTTCAGGTCTCTGCCGAAGAGATCGTCGCCCACCTTGCCCACGAAGGCGCAGCTGCGGCCCAGCTTCCGGAGCATAGCCAGCACGTTGCAGGGCGCGCCGCCGGGATTCGCCTCGAAGAGGGGATTTCCCTGGGGGCTGTCGCCGCTGGCGGTGAAGTCCACCAGAAGCTCGCCCAGGGCGGTCACGTCAAAGCGCTTTTCCATTGCCCGGTACCTCCAGCTCGTAGAATTCCAAATTCAAGTCGGCCGTGCCCTCCGCCGCGAAGGTGATCTCCCGGGCGGACAGCGGCGTATAGACCGTGAAGGACGCGGCCTGCTCGCCGTCATTGACGAAGAGCTCCAGACTGTAGCGGTCCAGCAGCAGCCGCAGCTTCAGTTTGCCCTTCCGCTCCCGGACCCGGAAGGTGCGGGTGTTGCGAATCTCCGGGGCAAAGCCGCTCTTGGACCGGTCGGCGGTGATGACGCCGGACTCCCGGTCGTAGGTGAAGACCGTCTCGGCGTAGGTGCCCTTCACGGCGCTGAGCCGGAAGCTCCGGTAGTCGCCCCGGAGGGTGATCGTCAGATCGGCGCACCGCCCGGCCACGCCCGGAAGCGTCGTCTCGGCCGAGACCGGAACGTTTTCAAAGGTTTTGCCATTTCGGCGATAGGCCTCCAGCTCCCGGACCGGGTTCTGGATGAGCATACCGTCCCGGACGTGCAGCTCCCGGGGGACGGTCATCTGCCCGAAGAAGGGCAGCTCCGCCGGAGCGGCGTCCACGCTGCCCCAATACTGCATCCAGCCGATCATGACCCGGCGGCCATCCTCGGTGAGCAGGGTCTGGGGTGCGTAGAAATCCAGGCCGTAGTCGATGGTCTGGAGGTGCTCCTCCCGGAGGGTCTTGTCCTCCAGCAGAGTGCCGATGAGACAGAGGGTGCTGTTGCCCTCGATGAAGTCCAGACCGGATTCCGGCATCTCCTGGGGACTGGTGATCAGCACATGCTGTCCGTCCAGCGGGAAGAGGTCGGGGCACTCCCACATGCGGCCGAAGCGGCCCCGGGAGGCGGCCACGATGCTGCGAAATTCCCAGTGCTGCAGGTCCCGGCTCTCAAAGAGCAGGATCGTGCCGGTGCCGTCGGCGGCCCGGTCGCCGGCCACGGCGTAATAGACGTCGCCCTCCCGCCAGAGCTTGGGGTCACGGAAATCTCTGGCGCTGCCGCCCTCGGGCAGCAGAGAGGCGTCGATGACCGGATTGCCGGCAAACTTCTCATAGTTCACACCGTCGCCGAAGGCGAGACACTGGGTCTGGACCTCGTCGGTGTCGGAAAGCTTCCGCACGCCGGTGTAGAGCAGCACATGACGGCCGTCGTCCAGCTCCAGGGCGCTGCCGGAAAAGCAGCCGTCCCGGTCGGACTCGGTGTCCGGGGCCAGCGCCGCAGGCAGCCGCTCCCAGGCGATCAGGTCCTTCGACTTCACATGGCCCCAGTGCATGGGTCCCCACTGCTTGCTGTAGGGATGATACTGATAAAACAGGTGATATTCGCCCCGGTAACGGGAAAAACCGTTGGGGTCGTTGATCCAGCCCACGCCGCCGGTCACATGGTACATGGGCTGCTTCTCCGCCGGAATCTCCGGCAGGTGGGCCTGTTCATAGGCTCTTGCTTTGTTCAGTGCGTCAGACATCGGCATCCTCCTGCAGCAGCCAGCGGAAGCCGTAGCCCTGGAGCTCCAGGGTCCGGTCCGGAACCTCCGCGCCCGTCATCAGATCGCGGCTGCCCGGGGCGGGATTCGTCAGCGTCCGGGGATGCTCCGAGAAGTTGAACAGGGCCGTGAGGGTCTGGCCGCCATAGCGGCGCTGGAGCGCGAGCACACCGTTGTCGCCGGGGTCCAGAGGCCAAACCAGCGCGTCGGCGCAGAACACCGGGTGCGCGGCGCGGATCTGCTCCATCTGGCGCAGGCCCTGGAACAGCTGACCCTGGATGGTGTCGGTGTCCCTGCGCAGCTCCGCCAGCTCCCAGGGGAACTTGCCCCGGTGGAGATACCGGCTGTCGCTCCACTTGTCCGGATCCTCGTGGTAGGAATAGTCATTGAGCTGACCGATCTCGTCGCCGCTGTAGAGCACGGGGATGCCGCTCTGGGTCAGCATCCAGGCGTGGAGCATGAGATCGCAGCGCAGCGCCTGCAGCTGGTCCCAGTTCTCCAGTCCGCAGAGGGAGGCCGTGGTGCCGCAGAGCCGGGCGTCACCCAGACGGGGGTCGTCGTTGTAAAGCTCGCCTCGGGACCAGCTGCCGGGCCACTGGCCGGTGAACCAGTCGTTGAGGTATTTTTTGTGGGGCGTCTCCCCGATGCCGAAATGGCTGAGCCAGGGGTAGTCCAGACCCCAGCCGATGTCATCGTGGCAGCGGAGATAGTTCTGGAACAGGCAGCCCTTGGGCAGCGCGCAGACCTGCTCCAGCTGGCGGCGCAGCAGGCGGGTGTCCCGGGTGGCCAGGGTGTGCCAGGTGGTGCACATGGTGGTCACGTTATAGAGGATATCACATTCGGGCTTTTCCGGCGTGCCGAAATAGGGCGCCACCTTCTCCGGCTCCATGACCACCTCGCCCAGCAGGGCGACGCCGGGGCAGACGATGTAGCAGGCCAGCTTCAGCATCCGGGACAGGGTGTGCACCTGGGGCCGGTTGCGGCAGTCGGTGCCCAGCTCCTTCCAGATATACGGAATGGCGTCCAGACGGAGCACGTCCATGCCCCGGTTGGCCAGGAACAGGAGATTTTCCGTCATGTCGTTGAACACCATGGGGTTGGCGTAGTTCAAATCCCACTGATAGGGATAGAAGAAGGTCATGACCACCTGCCGGCAGTCGTCCAGCCAGGTGAAGTTCCCCGGCGCGGTGGTGGGGAACACCTGGGGTACGGTCTGCTCATACAGGTTGGGCACGTCCCAGTTGTCATAGAAGAAATACCGGCTGCGGGCCATGGGGTCCCCCGCCCGGGCGGCCCTGGCCCATTCGTGCTCGTCGCTGGTGTGGTTCATGACGAAGTCCAGGCAGAGGCTGATGCCGGCCTTGCGGCAGGCGTCCGCCAGATGCTCCAGATCCTCCATGGTGCCCAGTTCCGGCTGCACGCTGCGGAAATCCGCCACGGCGTAGCCGCCGTCGCTCTTGCCCTTCACGGTCTTCAGCAGGGGCATCAGGTGCAGATAGTTCACGCCGCATTCCTGCAGATAGGGGAGCTTTTCCTCCACGCCCTGCAGGTTCCCGGCGAAGGCGTCCACATAGAGCATCATGCCCAAAAGCTTGTTGGAACGGAGCCAGCCGGGATTTTTCAGGCGGGCTTCGTCCTGCCTGCGCAGAGCGGTCTTGCGCTGGGCATAGCACCGGCGCAGCATCTCCACAAAGTATTCAAATGCATCCTGATCGTTGTGATACAGCTCGCAGTAGAGCCATTTCAGCTCGTCACAGCATTCCTGGAGCCTTGCTTCCATCTGATTTTTCATAAGGCCTCCGTTTGCTCAAGCAGCAGCTGCGCTCCCGGCAAATTGCCGTACAGCTGCGGCAGGGTCAGCCCGGCATACAGCAGCGCGGCGCCGGAATAGACGCCCTGCAGCGGCGCGGGTTCGATCTCGCACCCGAAATAGCGGATGCGGGAAATTGCATAATATTTCTCCGGGTCCAGGCCCTTCAGGCGCAGATGCAGCGGCCTGGGGTTCCCCTCCGGGGCCGGCACCGTCACCGTGACCAGGGCACGATCCCGCTCCGGGGATGCGAACATCCAGGCCGACGTCCCCAGTCGGTAGTGGTCGCCCAGCTGAATGAGCGGGGCAAATTCCCGGTAATCCGCGATCTGGCGCCGGATCTCGGCCTTCTCGTCCTCCGAGAGCTTGCCGGGGTCCAGCTCGTAGCCCAGCATGCCGGCCATGGCCGCCGCCGCCCGACTGCTCAGCGGCGTCCGCCGCCCGGTCTGGTGGTTGGGCGAGGCGGAAACGTGGGCCCCCACCGCCGAGGCGGGATAGCCGAAGCTGGTACCGTACTGGATGGCGATGCGGCTGTAGGGGTCGGTGTTGTCGCTGCACCAGATCTGTGGAACGTAGGCCAGCATGCCGGCATCAAAGCGTCCCCCGCCGCCGGCGCAGCCCTCGAACAGCACGTCGGGGAATTCCGCCGTCAGCCGCTCCAGAATCTCATACAGCCCCAGCACCCAGCGGTGTGCCGTCTCTCCCTGCCTTTCCGGCGGGAGGGCCCGGCTGAACACATCCGTGAGGCTGCGGTTCATATCCCATTTGATGTAGGTGATGTTGTGGGCCCGGAGCAGACCCGCGATGGTCTCAAAAATCCAATCCGAGACCTCCGGACGGGAGAGGTCCAGCACCAGCTGGTCCCGGCTCATGGCGGGCTTCCGGCCCGGCACGGTCAGCGCCCAGTCCGGGTGGGCCCGGTAGAGGTCGGAGTCCTCGCTGACCATCTCCGGCTCGATCCAGAGGCCGAACTGCAGCCCCAGATCGTTCACCGCCCGGACCAGCGGCTCCAGACCGCCGGGAAGCTTCCCTTCGTCGGGCGTCCAGTCTCCGAGACTGGTTTTATCGTGGCTCCGACGGCCAAACCAGCCGTCGTCCAGCACCAGCAGATCGGCGCCCAGCTCCTTCGCCCCCCGGGCGATGGAGAGGATGCGATCGGCGTCAAAATCAAAGTAGGCGGCCTCCCAGCTGTTGACCAGCACCGGACGGGGCTGCTGAGAAAATTTGCTCCGGCAGAGGTTCCGGCGCAAAAACCGGTGGAAGGTCTGACTCAGGGCCGTGAGGCCCGAGGGGGTAAAGCTCAAAAGCACCTCCGGAGCGGTGAAGGTCTCCCCCGGCGAAAGCTGCCAGGCGAAGCCCGCGTCCGAAATGCCCGTCACCACGCGAACAGAACCGGACTGGTCCAGCTCCACATCGGTGCGGTGTCCGCCAGAATAGACCGGCATGACGCCGATGCACTCCCCGGTGTCCTCGGTGGTCTCCGGCGCGCAGAGCATCAGGAAGGGATTGTGCTGATGGCTGGAGGCACCGCGGTTGGAGGATATGGTCTGCACCCCGTGGAGCAGGGGCCTCCGCTCCGGCTGGCGCTCCATGCAGTGGCGGCCGTGGAAATGCAGCAGCTCCCAGCTGCCGAAGGGCAGGTCCAGACAGGCGCTGGCCACCCGGTGGAGGGTCATGGGCTCCGTGCCGGCGTTTTTGATCCGCACGGCCCGGGCGATGACGTCCTCGGCGGCAAACACGCCGTAGAGCAGCTCCGCTTCCAGCCCCGTGGCGGCGTCTTTCAGCGTCACGGAGAGGGTCTCGCAGGTGTCGTCCCGGTCAAAGGCGGCGGGCAGACCCGAAAGGGCGTACTTCCCTTTGGAAATCTCATGGGTCACATAGCGCAGGTCCGAGCCCCGCATGCCCGAGGCGGTGCGCACCTCCAGCGAAGGGCAGCGGAAATCGCCGTTGTCCGCGCTGCTGTATTCCTGGGGCAGCGTGTCCAGAGACCAGCCCCGGTGCTCGCGCAGGTCGTAGGGGTTGGGCGAAAAGCCGCAGTCCCGGGGCAGCAGCCGGTAACCAAGGGCGTCCGGCACCGGACGGCCATAGTAGAGATGCAGCAGATGGCCCACGGGGCCCACCTGCATCTGATAGGTGGTGTGGTTCGTCTCCAGCCGGAAGATGCGCTGGGTTGCGTCATAGCGGATGCTCATAGGTTCGATGTTCTCCTCCGGCGAAATATCTCAAAGCTCCTCGTTGGGAGCGTTCGATTCCAGTTTTGCAAAGACGGAGTTCAGCAGCAGCGCGTTCACGAACGCGGGCAGCGAAACGCCGCAGATCAGCAGCACCAAAGAGCCCCAGCTCATGTACTGCACACAAAGGAGCCACAGCGCGAGGGTGAAGACCACCATCGCGAGGGTCCGCGGGAAATAGACGATGGCGAGGGACACCGCGTTTTTCAGCGTCCCGCCCAGGGTGTTTTCATACCGGGCCAGCAGGGCGAAGGCATACTCCAGCACCGCCAGCACCAGCACGGCGATCCCGGCGATCACCGGGCGCAGCAGGGGCACATAGACCTCCGCCGCGTAGTAGTCAAAATACAGCAGCGCCGCCAGGACCAGAAACAGCAGTCCCAGCAGCATTCCCTTTTTCAGATTCAGCTTGAAGGCCCGAAAATAGGGCTTGATGATGTAGCTGTCCTCCTGCCGCGCCATGGCCAGGGCCCGATCATAGAGCGCCGTCAGCGCGGGTCCGGCGGTGACCACTGCCAGGGAGCACAGGAGCGTCAGCACGTTCAGAATCAGGAGGTCGGCAACCATCGACAGCGTCCGCATGAGGGGATTGTCCATATCAAAGATCTGCCGCATGCCGATCCTCCTTCTTTCGGGATTCTCTTCCCGCCCGAAGGCGGGAAGAGAGATGCGTAAATGCTTAACCTTTCACAGCGCCGGAGGTCACGCCTTCGACGATGTAGCGCTGCAGGAACACGTACAGGATCAGGATCGGCAGCAT
>CAMHRJ010000089.1 GCA_946187475.1 uncultured Clostridia bacterium
GGGCAAGCCCCTCCCCTACAAATTCTATTTCAGTGCAAACGTTAAACTCCAATTCCCATTTAAAATAAACCTGCCGCGGGCGAATGCCCGCGGCAGGGGTACGATTCGGTTTAACCCTTCTGGTGAGTGGCCTTCATGCGCTGGCTGTGGTCCAGGATGCGCTTGCGGATGCGCAGGCTCTTGGGGGTGACCTCCAGCAGCTCGTCGTCGGCCAGGAACTCCATGCACTGCTCCAGACTCATCTGCTTCGGCGGCACCAGACGCAGGGCGTCGTCGCTGCCGGCGGCGCGGGTGTTGGTCAGGTGCTTCTTCTTGCAGACGTTGACGCTGATGTCCTCGGCCTTGGGGCAGGAGCCCACGACCATGCCCTCGTACACAGGCACGCCCGCGCCGATGAAGAGCTGTCCGCGCTCCTGGGCGTTGAACAGACCGTAGGTCACGCTCTCGCCGGTCTCGAAGGAGACCAGAGAGCCGGTGTTCCGGCGCTGCAGATCACCCTTGTAGGGTGCATAGGAATCAAAGACGCTGCCCATGATGCCCTCGCCCTTGGTGTCGGTGAGAAACTCATTGCGATAACCGAACAGTCCGCGGCTGGGCACCAGGAACTCCAGACGGGTGCGCTTGCCGATGGGCATCATCTCCTGGAGCTCGCCCTTGCGGGAGGAGAGCTTTTCGATGACGGCGCCGCAGGCCTCGGTGGGCACGTCGGCCACCAGCCGCTCGATGGGTTCACACTGTTTGCCGTCGATGGTCTGGTACAGCACGCGGGGAGGAGAAACCTGGAACTCATAGCCCTCACGGCGCATGGTCTCGATGAGGATGGAGAGGCTCATCTCGCCGCGGCCCGCCACGTTGAAGGAGTCGGTGGCGTTCTCGATCTCGGTGACCCGCAGGCTCACGTCCTTCAGGGTCTCCCGCATGAGACGGTCGCGGATCTGGCGGCTGGTGACGAACTTGCCCTCCCGGCCGGCGAAGGGGCCGTCGTTGACGGAGAAGGTCATCTCCAGAGTGGGCGCGCTGATCTTCACGAACTCGATGGGCTCCACGCAGTCGGTGGCGCAGATGGTGTCGCCGATGGTGATGTCGCCGATGCCGCTCATGGCGATGATGTTGCCGGCTGTGGCCTCGGTGACGGCCACACGGTTCAGGCCCTCGAACTGGTACATGCTGACGGCCTTGGCCTTCTGGGGCGCGGCGTCGGCATTGTGGAAGTTGCAGACGGCGATCTCCTGGTTCTGCTTCACGGTGCCGCGCTCGATGCGGCCGATGGCGATGCGGCCCACGAACTCGTTATAGTCGATGCTGCTGACCAGCATCTGGAAAGGCGCATCGGTGTCCATCTCCGGTGCGGGGATGTAGTCGAGGATGGTCTCAAACAGAGGCTTGAGGTCCGTGCCCTCCACCTCGGGAGAGTAGCTGGCGGTGCCGTTGCGGCCGGAGCAGAAGAGCATAGGGCTGTCCAGCTGGTCGTCGGTGGCGTCCAGATCCATCAGCAGCTCCAGCACCTCGTCCACCACCTCGTGGATGCGCTGGTCGGGGCGGTCGATCTTGTTCACGACCACGATGACCCGGTGGCCCAGCTCCAGGGCCTTGCCCAGCACGAAGCGGGTCTGGGGCATGGGGCCCTCCGCCGCATCCACCAGCAGGATGACGCCGTTGACCATCTTCAGCACGCGCTCCACCTCGCCGCCGAAATCGGCGTGGCCCGGGGTGTCCACGATGTTGATCTTCGTGTCGCCGTAGCGCACGGCGGTGTTCTTCGCCAGGATCGTGATGCCGCGCTCCCGCTCCAGGGCGTTGGAGTCCATGACTCTGTCCACGACCTCCTGGTTCTCGCGGTAGACGCCGCCCTGCTTGAGCATCTCGTCCACCAGGGTGGTCTTGCCGTGGTCGACGTGGGCGATGATGGCGATGTTTCTCAGCTTGTCCATTGGGATCACTCTTTCATCAAATACATTTTTACACAAATGTAGATTTTAGCATGAAACCCCTGAGATTGCAACCATTTTTTGCAATAAAAACCGCAGGAGAATGGTTGACATAACGCTATATCCCTTGGGCAAATAGCGGGAAATTGGAGTTTAGCGGCTGCATTGAAATAGAATCCGTAGGGGAGGGGCTTGCCCCTCCCGCCGACGAATGCCTGTGTACACGGGCGGGGCAAGCCCCGCCCCTACGAGCATGAATGGTGGTGCGGCGTAAATCCAACTCCCTGACAAATTCTAATTTGCATCCTCCCATCCTGCGAATTATTAATATATTGTATATTTTCCGTGCCCTTGCTTGCATTCCCCAACCGGATTTGGTAAGATATGCGTGTTTTTGACAGGAAGTGTTATTCATGCAAAAAAGAATGGCCGGCTGGATGGATTGGCTGCGCAATCTGCTCCTGCTGGTGGGTATCGGCGTATACGTCGAGGTCGCGCTGCACCTGTGTGTTTCACAGCGTCGGCATTCATATCATCTATCCGATCCTGTTCGGCATGGCCGTGGGCGCCGTCATGGCGCTGATCGTGTCGCTGCTGCCGGTCTGGCTCGGACGCCTTCTCACGGTTCCGCTGTCCCTGCTCTACGTCCTGCTGGCGGAAGTGCAGTTCATCTACCACGCCATTTTCGGCAACTTTCTCAGTCTGAGCATGGTCCAGATGGGCGACACGGTGCTGGAGGATTTCTCCACCCAGCTGCAATATGCCCTGCACAAGAATCTGGCGGGCATTTTGATTCTGCTGGCGCCCATGGTGTTTCTCATCATCATGCTCATCGCCCGCAGAGCCATCAGCTTCCGTATGGTCTGGAAGCATCGGTTCATGACGCTGCTGATGATCATAGTGCTGGCCGTGGGCAGCGTGGAGCTCATGGTGCTGGCCAAGGGCGAATCGGTCTCGGCACTGAATCTGCTGCGCAGCGCCAGTGCCTCCACGGACATGAGCTATCAGCACCTGGGCATGACCGCCACCACGATCCAGGAGCTTCGCTTCATGTTCTTCGGCGACGCAAGCGACCAGGCCGTCCTCTCCGGCGAGGTAAGCCGCAGCACCTACGACCCGAAGGAATATAACGTGGTCAAGAATCTGGACTTCGCCGCCCTCTACGGTGAGACGGAGGACGAGGAGCTGCAGGCCATGGACGCCTTCTTCTCCGGGCGGGAGCCCACGAAGAAAAACCAGTACACCGGCGCCCTGAAGGGCTACAATCTCATCACCATCTGCGCCGAGAGCTTCACCCCGGTGTTCCTGACGCCGGAGCTGACCCCGGCCCTCTGGGAGATGACCCACAATAACGGCTTCATCTTCAACAACTATTACGGCACCTTCCAGTCCGTCACCACCAACGGCGAATATACCTTCTGCACGGGTCTGTATCCGGATTTGTCCCGCACCAAGACCAGCTCCAGCTTCAATGTGGCGGCCTCGAACAGCCTGCCCTTCTGTCTGGGAAACAGTCTCGGCGCGGCGGGATATGAGGCCTTTGCCTACCACAACTATGTGGGCACGTTCTACAACCGCAACGTCACCCATCCCCAGATGGGCTACACCTTCAAATCACCGGATAACGGGCTGAACATCACCATGCACTCCCCTTCCTCCGATCTGGACATGGTCCAGGCCTCCGTGGAGGACTACATCCACAGCAAGGCCCCCTTCCATGCCTACTACATGACCTACAGCGGTCACTACCAGTACAGCTGGTCCAACGACATGAGCGCCAAGAACCGCGACGCGGTGCAGGACCTGCCCTACACCACCGAGTCGGCCCGGGCCTTTGCCGCCTGCAATCTGGAGCTGGAGTACGCCATGGAATACCTGCTGGACGCCCTGGAGCAGGCTGGCCAGCTGGACCACACCTGCATCGTGCTCACCAACGACCACTATCCCTACGGACTCAGCGAGGAGGAATACAACGACCTGGCGGGCAGGCCCATCGACACGGTCTTTGAGCGGTATCACAATTCCTTCATCTGCTACGCTCCGGGTCTGAAGCAGACCATCCCCGTGGACGCCTACTGCTCCACGGCGGACATCCTGCCCACGCTGCTGAATCTCTTCGGCGTACCCTATGATTCCCGCCTGCTGGCCGGGACAGACGTGCTTTCCGACGCGGAGCACATTGCCGTCCTCTCGGACGAGAGCTTCCTCACCGCCGATTTCCGCTACGACGCGGCCACGGGCACCGTGACTGCTGCCGACGGCCGCGAAGTGCCGGCAGAGGAGCTCCAGCGCATCCGGAAGGAGGTCTCCGAACGGTTCCTCCTCTCCCGGGAGATCCTGAATCTGGACTATTACGCCCACGCCTTCGGCGCCGCGGAGATCAGCAGCGGCGAGGATGAGACCCTCCAGTTCCCGGATTTGGACAGCGAGGACGGCAGCATCGTATACTATCAGGCCGCCATCTCCTATCTGTACAACAACGGCTTCGTCTCGCCGGTGCGGGAGGACTACTACGGCGTGACCGATGACGAGTACCTGGCCCGGTTCCTGGACACCCTCTATCGTCTGGACGGCAGCCCGGAGACCACCGCCGACGCCCTGCCGGAGGGCTATGGCACAGACGAGAACGGAACGGCAGTTTTCCAGCCCGGCGACACGGGCTACGACGCCGTCTGCTGGGCCTTTGAGACCGGCATTCTGAGGGCTTCGGACCAGGTCACCGCGCCGGACGCCATCGTGGGCATCCAGACCTGTGCCCGACTCCTCTACCGCTACGCGCTCTCCAGAGACCTCATCCGGGAGCCCACCGCCGATGACATCTCCGCCCTGCGCAGCGACTTCCCGGAGGCTGACACCGAGACCCTCTGCGCGGTCTGGTGGAGCTTCCAGGACAAGATCATTGAGTCTGTTCCGACGCCCCAGGAACTGATGGCTGCGGGCAACGAAACGCCCCTCTCCCGGGGTCCGTGCGCCATGTATCTCTTCCGCGTGGCACAGCTGGAAGCAACAAGTTCATCCTGAATCATCCGGCCTGCCGCAAGCATACGGCAGGCCGGATTTGCTTTGGTTACCGATTTCAAATATGAATTTAGCGGGGAGTTGGATTTACGCCGCACCTCAATTGTGCTCGTAGGGGCGGGGCTTGCCCCGCCCGTGTACACAGGCATTTGTCTGGCGGGAGGGGCAAGCCCCTCCCCTACAAATCCTATTTTGGTGCCACCGCTAAACTCCAATTTTCCCTCCATGCACAAAACCCCCGCGCTGCGGCTGCAGCGCGGGGGTCGTTTTCTTCTATCTTATTTCCAGAAGCCCTCGGGATAGGTGCCGGCGTCGGTGAGGGCCTTCAGGGCGGCCTTGACCTCCGGCAGGTCCTCCGGATAGGTGACGCCGTGCCAGGCGTCGTCGGTGTGCAGGACGCGGATGGTGGCGGAGCCCTCCTCCAGCTGGGCGTTCACGATGGAGGGCACGAAGTACTCGCACTTGAGGGGGTTTTTCGGCAGATTCTCCGTCAGGAAGGCGCCGAAACGCTCCTGCAGCTGGCGGAGATACAGCGGTGAGAAGCCCCAGAAGTTCATGCTGACCACGGTATCGCCGGGGAGGTCGATGTAGTGCTCGCCGTCCTCGGTATAGGCCGCGTCATCCCCGCGCTTCACGATCTTCAGCCGCTCGGTGACGGTGACCAGCATGCCGTTTTCCTCGGTGCAGACGCCCCGGGCCACGCTGCCGTATTCCGTGACGGTGTTGCGGAGCTTGAAGCCGACCATGGCGTACTCCGACTCCGGGCGCTCCTCCTTCAGGAAGTCATAGAGCACCTGGAAGGCCTCCACGCCGTAGTAGTCGTCGGCGTTGATGACGGCGAAGGGGCCGTCGATCTCCGGCGCGGCGCAGAGCACCGCGTGGGCGGTGCCCCAGGGCTTTTCCCGGCCCTCGGGAACCGTGAAGCCCTCCGGCAGGTTCGTCAGCCGCTGGGGCACGAACCGGGCGTCGAAGTGCTCGGTGACGCCGGGGCCCAGGGCCTCGGCAAACTCCTGCTCCAGACCGGGCTTGACGATGAACACCACCTTGCGGAAGCCCGCGCGGTAGGCGTCAAAGAGGGAGTAGTGCAGAATGAAATGGCCGGCAGCGTCCACGGGCGTGGTCTGCTTGGGACCGCCGAAGCGGCTGCCCATGCCGGCAGCCATAATGACAAGTGCGGGAGCGTTCATATTAGAACTCCTTTCAAAGTGTGGAGTTAGGAGTGTGGAGTTAGGAGTTTAAAGTGGTCTTGAATCACCGCTGCCGGCGATCATTGAAACTCCACACTCCACACTTCACACTCCAAACTCATTTATGGAACAGCTTCTGGTTCTCGAAGTGGGGCTCGCAGGTGACGTTCACCGCCAGGCGGCGGAAGACGTTCTCGTCCACGCCGGAGAGCACTACGCTGGAGTGGGCGTCGCAGCCCGAGAGCTTCTCCAGCTGCTGCATGGCGATCTCGGCCGTGGGGTCCGTGGCGGCGCAGATGCTCAGAGCGATGAGCACCTCGTCGGTGTGCAGGCGGGGGTTGCGGTTGCCCAAGTGCTCCACCTTCAGGTGCTGGATGGGCTCGATGATCTCCCGGGAGATCAGGGTCACTTTATCCGGGATATTGCCCAGGGCCTTGAGGGCGTTGAGCAGGCAGGCAGAGGAAGCACCCAGCAGGTCCGTGGTGCGGCCGGTGATGATTCTGCCGTCGGGCAGCTCCATGGCGACGGCAGGGCCGTCGGTCTCCTCGGCGCGCTTCAGCGCAGCGGCGATGACCGGGCGCTCCTCGGTGGTGATGCTCAGACGCTTCATCAGCAGCTCCTGCCGATGGAGCTCCGCCGGGGCGGCAAAGCCCCGGAGCACGGCGCCGGCCGTCTCATAATACCGGCGGACGATCTCCGTCCGACCGGCAGCGCGGCAGACCTCGTCGTCGCAGATGCAGTTGCCGGCCATGTTCACGCCCATGTCCGTGGGGCTCTTGTAGGGGCTCTGGCCGTAGATGCGCTCGAACATGGCGTTCAGCACCGGGAAGATCTCCACGTCCCGGTTGTAGTTGACGGTGGTCTCGCCATAGGCCTCCATGTGGTAGGGGTCGATCATGTTCACGTCGTCCAGATCCACGGTGGCAGCCTCGTAGGCCACGTTCACGGGGTGGTTCAAAGGCAGGTTCCAGATGGGGAAGGTCTCGAACTTGGCGTAGCCGGCCCGGATGCCCCGCTTGTGCTCGTGGTAGAGCTGGCTCAGGCAGGTGGCCATCTTGCCGCTGCCGGGGCCGGGGGCCGTGACCACGATGAGGGAGTGGCTGGTCTCGATATAATCGTTCTTGCCGAAGCCGTCGTCGGAGACGATCAGCGGAATGTCGGAGGGATAGTCGGGGATGATGTAGTGCTGGTAGACCCGGATGCCCAGCTGCTCCAGCCGCTGGCGGAACTTCACCGCCGCGCTCTGGCCCCGGAAGTGCGTCAGCACCACGCTGCCCACATAGAGGCCGCAGCCCCGGAAGGCGTCGATGAGCCGGAGAGTATCCTCGTCATAGGTGATGCCCAGATCGCCCCGGCGCTTGTTGCGCTCGATGTCGTCGGCAGAGATGGCCACGATGATCTCCGCGTCCTCTTTCATCTCCATGAGCATCTTCACCTTGCTGTCCGGCTGGAAGCCCGGCAGCACCCGGGAGGCATGGAAATCGTCGAACAGCTTGCCGCCGAACTCCAGATAGAGCTTGCCGCCGAAGAAGTCGATCCGCTCGCGGATCTTCTCCGACTGCATCTTCACGTATTTGTCATTGTCAAATCCCAACGCTCGCATGGTCGCACCTCAAACAATATGTAGTAAAATCCTTTTTATTCTACACCGAATCTTGCGCGGGGGCAAGAGTGAAATCGCACTTTTCGTCAAAAAACGCCAAGACTCTTGAACAGCCAGATCCACAAAAAGAACGTGGGGATGCAGAAGGCCGAAGTGCTCATGACGATGTCCCCCGCCAGCTCCGCGTCGCCGGCTTCCATCTGCTGCACCATGGTGAAGGAGTTCACCGCCGTGGGCGCGGCGAAAATGCCGATGAGAGCCACGAACTCCACGCCCCGGAAGCCCAGCAGCA
>CAMHRJ010000090.1 GCA_946187475.1 uncultured Clostridia bacterium
CTCATCGGGCTCCTGGTCGAAAAAGTCACTTTCCTGGGCCAGGGTGTTGAAATATTCCTGGTCAAAGAGGTCGTCCACAGCCTCGGCAGGCGCGGCGTCGGTAAACAGTGCCGCATAGCAAAGCTGAACGGCGATTTCTCGTGCTGCTCGTCTTGTCATTCCGCGCTCCTTATTTTTCGAAGGCGACGCCGGAGATGTGGACGTTCACCACGGGCTTGCCCATGCCGGTCATATCCTTCACGGCAGCGGAAACTGCACTCTGCACCGCTTCGGCCACGGCCACGGTATTACAGCCATAGCGCACGGTGATGATGGTGTCGATGTTCAGCACGCCGTCGATGATCTGCACCTTGACACCCTTGGCGGCGGACTTGATACCCAGCAGGTCGGCCAGCTCCTTGCCGGCATTGGAGGCAAGACCGGCGACGCCGTCGACCTCGGCGATGGCGGACTTCACCATGGAGAGCACCACATCCTCGGAGATGTGGATCGTGCCCTTTTCGTCCTGGGCGGTAATATAGTTTTCAGGCATAACAATACCTCCTGTGATAGTCGTTCAATACAGTTTACCACAGGAGGCGAAAAAAAGAAAGTATTAAATTCATTTTTTAGGTTCCGTCAGCCTTGACCTCCACGACCTTCAGCTGCGCGGCGGTATAGCCGGTGTCCGAGGTGACGGCGTCGGTAATCGCGGCTACCTGATCGGCAGTCAGCCCATCTTCCGGTGCAGGAACTGCCACAGAGATGCCGTCTGTGGTAATGGTTGCCACGCAGTCGGCATAGCCCTTGGACAACAGAACATTTTCGATCTGGGTTTCCGTCATGGACTGCTGGGCCATGGCGGAGATGGCATTCATGGCACTGTCGATGGTCTCCTGGCTGGCGCCTTCGGTCTCCACGGTGCTTTGAAGCAGCCGTGTTGCCTCATCCCTGGTCTGCTGCCGGGTGAGTCTGGCCTCGGCAAAATAGTCTGCCACCGGCACTGCACTCTCCTCCGGTTCTGCCTCTTCGGCAGCCTCCATGGCTGCGTCCTCCGCCATGACCATCTCCGCATCCGCCGTACCGAATCGATTGTTATAGGACCAGTTGAAATAGACTGCGGCTGCCACGAACAGAACCACCGTCAGGATTGTGAGATTCCGTTTCAAATGTTGTTTCATGTTCCTTCCCTCCATATCAGTTTCCGGTTTTCCTTGGGAATACGGAAATCTCTCCCGCTCCCAGGCCGGTGAAATGCTTGACCGTCTCCACGACACGAAGCTGTACCGCAGGGTCTGCTCCGCCGGTGCAGACCACCACTGCGCCTTGATAGGGTGCCCGGATGGTCTGGCGCACTACAGCGGTCTGCGTCCCGCTGCCGGCAGAGAGAATCACGGTGCCGTTCTCGTCCGAAAGATACTTCGTTTCCTCCGACGACTGCAAGGACAAGAGCACCTCTGCCCTGCCGACGCCTTCCATCTGCTCCAGCAGCGCTTTGAGCCTCGCCTCATTCGCTTCAAGCGTTTCGGGTAATTCTGCTGCCTGGGATTCTTCTGCCTTGGTTGGTCCCGGAAGCAACAGCAGCACGAGTCCAATCAGCAAAATCAGCAGCGGCCAGCGATATGGTTTGAGGCGTTCTGAGAGTGCTTTGAGGTCCAGCTTCAACCGCTGTCCGCCTCCCTCCATTCGATCTGTTCCGGTGCGACGCCCAGGCTGCTCTTCAAATCATCTGCCAGTGCTTCGGAATATCCTGTTCCCGTTGGTACAAAGATTACGATTCCTGTTGGATACCAGAAACCTTCCGTATTCCATGTGAGCGTCACGGATGCATCCAGTACCGGCACGTCCAATGCAGCCGCCTGTTCCAAGATATATGCGCGGCAATTGGATTCTATGAGTCTGCGGTTGAGTCGATCTGCGGTTTCAGCGGCGGATTCGGCGCTCCAACCCTGGGACGACGCGCTGCGTGAGATTGCGGCAGCGTAGCTTTCATAGTCAAATCCCAGAAGCGTGCTCAGAATCAGCACCGTCATGGCTGCGCCGCAGACAAGGTGTGTCAGCCGCTTCATGCGCTCGCTGCCCGTGAAGGCAATGATCAGCATCTCCAGCAGCGCTAAGCCGATCAAAGACAAAAGAAAGTGTTTCATCCCACACCCACCGCCTTCATCAAAGAGATCACAGATACAAATACGATCAGTGCCGATGTTCCGACCATGCCCAGCAAAAACGCGTAAACGTCCCCAAATCCGTTCAAAAGTCCGCTGATGGATTTCCCGCAAAAGGACTGGGTCAGGATTGCCGCACCGCGAAACATAAGATAATGCATGCCCAGGGTTAGAAACGGAATCACGCAGGCAGCGGTCACTGCAAGCAGTCCCAGAACGCCGACACCATTACGCACCATGGCAGCCCCGCTGAGCAGCGCTGCGGAGGCGTCCGATAGAATACCGCCCACCACCGGAAGTGCGGCAGAGAGGACGGTTTTCGCCGTTTTTGCCGCTGCGGCATCCACGGTTCCGGAGAGAAGCCCGGTCAGCGATAAATAGAGCGTGAAACCGACTGCGATCAGAATCAGTGCCCAGCGCAGAGCGAGCTTTGCGGCAGAGGCTGCAGATTGTAATAACGGGTGCTCTGTGAGCTGGGCGGAGAGCATCAGGGCAAGATAAGCATACAGCAGCGGCACTGCATAGGTGTTCATTACATTCAGCACGCCGTCAAAGTAGAGCATGGACGCTGCGTATTTGATTCCGGCAGAGGTCACCGCCCCACTGACGGCCGCTGCGGTGCTCAGGCATGGCAGCAGCACCATGGAGAAGTCACGCAATTGGTTCAATGTGTTCATGCCCACTGACAGGCAGGAGCTCACATGGTCCAGGCTCATGGCGGATACCGCAATGGCACCGCACAGAGAAATCCACTTGGATTCGGTGATAACGCCGCAGAGAGCGGTCAAAAACGCCGCCATCAGCAAAGACGCCCCATTGCGAAGGGCGGAAAACAGCAAATCCTGGCTCTGTCCGGTCATGTAGGTCCAGAGCTGCTCCAGCCGCTCCGGAAGGTTTTCTTCCAGAGAAACCGTTACGGTACCGAAGACGTCAATGGCACCGTCCGGCATGGCAGCCTCTACCTGCTCTGCGCCGAAATCGGCTGGGGTGATCTCCGCTGCGAAAGCAGGCAGTGTCAGAATGGAAAGAATGAGCAGAAGAATTACAGCAATCTTTCCAGCAGGGAGAGCAATTGCTCCAGCAATGGAATGGCCGCATACAAGGCTGCTGCGGCGCTGACCAGCGAGATTGCCTCTCCAGCGGCGGCTTGCCCGTTCTCCTTGCAGAGCGCCGTGCCGATTCGCTCCAGTACACCGATGGCGAGACATTTCAGCATAAGGCCAGCATAGACGCCGGAAACCTGAAACAATTGCCGTGCATGCTCCAAGAACGCTCTGATCGGTTCCAGCAGGGATGCGGAGAGCAATAGAATGAGAACGGAGACCGCGATCCCCAGCAGCAGCGGAAAGGCCGGTGCAGATTTTTGCAGCGCGGCAGAAGCAAGGCCCGCAGCCAGCGCCAGCAGGATCGCTTTTGTAACGAGCTCCATGCATCAAAAGGAAAAAAGGCTCTGCAGGAGATTGAAGAGGTCGCTGATCTTCTGCAGCAGCAGTACCAGTACCACGATCAGCCCGGCAATGGTCGTCATCAGGGCCTGCTCGTCCCGTCCGGCCCGAGAGAGCAGCAGATTCAGCACTGCTACCAGGATTCCCACCGCCGCAATGCGAAAGATCAAATCGACTTCCATGCAATCCCCCATTCACCAAATCACAATCATCACCAGAGCGCCGATGACCGCAGTAAGCCGCAGCCGTAGTCCTGCCTCCGAACGCGCTTTTTCCTTTGCTTCCGTGTATGCTTGTTCCAACGCCTGAATACAGCGGTCCAACGCCCGAAGTTGGGAGTCTGCGTCATATCGCCCCAGTTGCGTCCCTAGAGGCATGAGCGTTTGGATTTCCGCCTGGTTTAGAAACCGCAGTCTTTGCAGTTCTGACACCCAGAGCGCCTGGAACCGTCGGTTTTCAGTTTCCATACGACTGGAGATGGTATAGAAAAATGATCGAACGCTTTCATCCGGGCTCTCCGAAGCATGCTGCAGCGCTTCTCTCAGTGGCGCGAACGCTGCAATTTCAGCACGCAGCCGCTCTAGCGCATCGATCATTCGGCGAAGGCGCCCCGGTCTGCGGCGCAATTCTCTGACTGAAACACGTCCCAAACACAAGGAAGCCAGTACCAAAATACCGGCGCCAAACAGCCGCTGTATCATAGCCGCTCCAGAGAATACACGCGCCGGTTTTCCAACATACGAATCCAAACCGCGTGGGTGAAGATTCTTTTTTGCAGCAGATCTCGATAAAGCGGTCTGCGCTCCAGATCGGCCCTGCATCCCGCGTGGGCGGTAGCCAGCAGGGTTACACCGCATCCGGCGGATTCTTCGATCACCGCAATATCCTCCGGTGAGGTGATCTCATCAAATGCGATCAGCTGTGGATTCATGGCGCGTAGCAGCATCATTGCAGTCTCAGCCTTCCTTCCGCCCAGCATGACATCCGTGTTTGGCCCAAGATCAAAGCCTGGAGCGCAGTCCTGCATGCCTGAAATCTCCCCACGTTCATCCGCCGCACAGACTCGCATTCCCCGTTCAGACAGACAGCGAATCAAATCCCGAAGAAACGTCGTTTTTCCGAATCCGGGCGGAGAGAGAATCAGGGTATTGCTCACGCCCTCTGTCAGCAGGTTTCCGGCGACTTGCTCGGCACAGCCTTTCATCGCATGAGGAATGCGAATGTTCACCGATGTGATCGCGCGCAGGCCGCCTATTCCGGGCAAGACTGTGCCGCAAAAACCGATTCGGCATCCAGAGGCTGCATAGAGATACCCTCGGCGCAGCATGTCCGCACTGGTGTGCATGGAGGCGCCGCAGGCCCGCTCCAGCAAATGGTCCAAGTGCTCTGCTGTGATTGACTTTCCGGAAGCGCGAATGGTCCCAGCTGAAGTCACTACCGCAGCGGCCTGTCCGATGCGAAGTCGAATCTCCTCTGCCGGTTCCGGACTGTTCAGCAGCTTCAGCTGTGCCGTGATCTCAGGCGGAAGCATTCGTTTCAGTTCTGACGGGATGTCCACTTTGCTCGCCTCCTTACGGGTTCGCAGCATCCTATGCGGCCCGTTTCCGCCTTAGAACCGAAAACACCGCCGATGGAGAGGCGGTGTTTCGGTATGGACGTGTTTCGATGCTCAGCGCAGGCTTCTGTAGTTTTCCTCGGTGGTGACCGTGTCCGGCGGGAAGAATTCGTCCATGGGGAACTCGATTCTGCTGAACATGGCGCAGGGGTCGTCCTCGGCGCTGCCCTCGCAGGCCTTCTCCGGTACGCAGTAGTCGTAGGCCGGAATCAGGAGCTGGGTATCGCGCTCCAGACGAATGATGGAGAATTGGCCGATGGTGGTATATACATTCCGCGCCTGCTCCGTGAGCACCAGTTCCTCGCCGAAGGTCTCCAGGATCCAGTCGGGAATCTGAATTTCCAGTGCTTCAGCAGAGGGCGTATCGTTTTCTACCACTTTCATGTGCAGCGCAATGGGGTCCACGGATTCCACCACACCGATGGGCAGCCCCGCGTCATCCGGCGGCGCCGTATCCACGGAGGTGTAGACTTTGGCACTGGCCTCACTTCCGAAAAGCATCACACGCTTATCAAAGATCGCTAGACCCGTGACGGTCTCACCGGCGGGATAGGTCTCGCCCTGAACGCGATAGAAATAAGTCACGTCCACGGTATAATAGCCGCGGTTGAAGGTGATCTCCTGCACATTCACCTGGGCGTACAGCAGCTCCGCCGATCTGGGACGAACGCTGAAAGCCGTATCGATCAGCGCCTGAGACGTCACCGTGGGATAGAGCCGAAGGTCCTCGACGCAGTCTTTGTCTCTGCAGCCGTCAAACACTTTTCTCGTGTGCACGCAAACCGCCTCCCGGATGGCGGCATCGCCCTCCACCGGGCCGGGTACAATTCTGTCTGGCATAGAATGACCTCCTTGCGTGGAATTGAAGCATGCTTCCCTACAGTCTATGCCGCGGAGCTCGGAATGTGCACGAATTTGTGGAAATATCTGTCTGGTTCGGTTGACGCTTGGCCGTCCTTGCGGTATAATATGACATTGTTAAAGTGAGGGATTACCTATGGAACGCTACGGTTTTATTCATGAAAAACTGGATATCAAAATCCTGATTCTGTTCATCCTCAATGAGCTGCCCGCGCCGGTGGATGAGCTGAAGCTCTCGGAGCTGGTTTTCTGCGATGACGGAATCGGATATTTCGATTATTCTGACTGTCTGGCAGAGCTCACGGACCGGGGCCAAATCACCGAGCAGGACCACCGTTACCAGATCACCGATCTGGGTCGGCAGAACGTGGAGGCCGTCGGCAGCAGCATCCCCTACTCCGTCCGCTCCAAGGCTCTGAAGCTTACGGCGCCGCTGGCAGCCCAGATGCGCAGAGCCGCTATGATCACGGCGTCCCATGAGACCGATGATGACGGCCTCTGCACGGTACACCTGTCTGTTTCCGACGGCATCAGTCCCATTTTGGATCTGCAGATCCTTGCAGCCAACGAGACTGCCGCCCAGACTATGGAGACAAATTTCAAGTCCGACGCCGAATCCATTTATCACAAAATCGTTAAAATCCTGACGGAAAGTGAGGAATCCAAATGAACACCATCATCCCCGAAGGCTACCGCAGTCTGCTGAATACCTACGACACGCAGAAGGCCATCGGCCTGCTCAAACGCCTGTTTGAAGATCAACTGGCGGCAAATCTGAATCTGTTCCGCGTTTCCGCGCCCCTGTTTGTGGAGGAGCGCACGGGATTGAATGATAACCTGAACGGTTATGAGCGTCCGGTCTCCTTTGACATTCCCAACATCGGCCGGGACGCCCAGGTGGTGCAGTCTCTCGCCAAGTGGAAGCGCATGGCGCTGCATGAATATAACTTCTATCCTGGGAAGGGCCTCTATACGGACATGAACGCCATCCGCCGGGACGAGGATGTTCTGGACAACCTCCATTCCGTCTATGTGGACCAGTGGGACTGGGAAAAGGTCATCGAGACCAAGGACCGGAACCTGGACTACCTCAAAGGCACGGTCATGGACATTGCTGCCGCGGTCTCTGAAACCCAGCGCACCCTGCGCGCCATCTACCCCCAGCTGCAGCAGCTGCCGGAGCTGAGCTCTGCCGTTACCTTTGTCACCACGCAGGAGCTGGAGGACCGCTGGCCCGACAAGACGCCCAAGGAGCGGGAAAATGCCTTCCTGCAGGAGCATCCCACCGCTTTCCTGATCGGTATCGGCGGCGCACTGAAATCCGGTCGGAGTCATGATGGCCGTTCCCCCGACTATGACGACTGGACCATGAACGGTGATCTGCTCTACTGGGACGACCTGCTGGGCTGCGCCTTTGAGCTCTCCTCCATGGGCATCCGCGTAGACCCCCAGACCCTGGACCGGCAGCTGGCCATCGCAGGCTGCGATGATCGCCGGGAACTGACCTATCATAAGATGCTCCTGAACGGTGAACTGCCCCAGACCATCGGCGGCGGCATCGGCCAGAGCCGACTGAGCATGCTCCTGTTGGGCAAGGCCCACATCGGTGAGGTGCAGTCTTCTGTCTGGGACGCCGAAACCCTGGAAACCTGCCGGAAGGCCGGCATCCAACTGCTATAAAAAAAACACCCCGGATTCTACGATCCGGGGTGCATGCTTGGAGCGGGATACGGGAGTCGAACCCGCCTCCTCAGCTTGGGAAGCTGATGTTCTACCGATGAACTAATCCCACATAGGCATGGATATTATACCATGCCATATTGTTGTTTGCAAGGGTTTTTAGCTGACGTACACCGTGCACTTGGCGACCACATCTCCGATCGAGGCGGTGATCGTCGTCATGCCCTGACCGATGCCGGTGACCTGACCGTCG
>CAMHRJ010000091.1 GCA_946187475.1 uncultured Clostridia bacterium
GTCGTTGGTTCAAATCCTTCCCCCGCAACCACCATGTCCGCCCGGAAAAGATATCGGGCGGACAAACCTTAGAGCCGCAAGGCTTCTAAGGTTTTTTTATGTCCAAAATTCAAGTGCAGAAAAAAAGATATCCGAGGGTGTTGGTATGGATTTGAACTACCGACCCCCTGCTTTACAGGCGGGATTTGCGATGTTTTTCGCAGATCCCGCCTTTTTTTGTTGTCCTGATTTGTTAAATGTTTGTGTTCAGAGAGGTTTCCCCTAAATTTTAGTGGAAACCTCTCTGTGATCGATTTGATCATCAAAAAGCACTCTTACAAAACCATTACCCCATCAAATTAACACGGCTACGGAGGTGGTCCTATGATTGTTCCCAAGCAGAAAGATCAATATGGTTGTTAGGGCTAACTGACAGGAAGAAGGAGGAAATAATGATGAACGAATGGGAGCGGCTGAGTCGGCAGGCTCAGCGATACAAAGAGAGCTACCCAACTGGGACAAGGATAATGCTCATCAGCATGGAGGATCCGTGGGCACCCGTTCCATCTGGAACGAGAGGAACTGTTGAGGTGGTCGATGATATTGGCCAGATCCATATGAAATGGGACAACGGCAGAACTCTCGCCCTTGTCCCCGGCGAAGACAGTTTTCGAAAGCTGACAGAAGCAGAACTTCGAGAGGAGCAGAGTGTGGGCGCCACAGAAGATGTGGATTGTCCTGCTTTGGAAATGTGACTTATGGAGCGTATTACAATGGGAAGCCTGTTCGACGGAATTGGAGGGTTCCCGCTTGCTGCTGCCCGAAATGGGATAGAGCCGGTATGGGCAAGCGAGATTGAATCTTTTCCCATTGAGGTCACCAAGACTCACTTGGGTTGGTTGCAGCCTTCGATCATTATGACCCGTTATTGGCCAAACGCTTTCTCGGAATAGAGCGTGGATCATTTGCTGAAGGCGGAAGACTGTCTCATTATGCCAGCAAAGAAAACCTGGAGGCTGCAACAAGAGAAGCCGACAAGCTGATAGATCAATTGGCAGAACGAGTCAACAGAATTGAAAAAAGACCTTTTTTTGATTTACTCAAGTTGATTATTCAAGAACACATGAATGAGGTCTGATCCTTGAACAACCATGACCCGCTTCTTCTCAATAAAGATTGCGGTCTACTGTATACGCCATCGCTTCATCATACACAGGTGACATGGGGTTTGCTGCCTTGATGTTCTTGTGTTGGGCAGCTGCCATGTTTTTTGCTCCACTCAATCTCACCCCATGCGTGTCCTTTTTTCCTGCATGGCTTTGAATCGTCACAGGCGGACCTTCATCAGAAGGTCCGCCTGTGGCTGTATTCCCCGTATTCCGTGCGCCCTTTTCAGCTGCTCTCCTTCTCGACCAGGGTCCAGGGCGCAAGCGCCGAGGCGCAGGCCTCTCCCCGCAGATGGCGGAAGAGCAGCTCCGCCGCCATGTGCCCCACGTTATAGGGCTCATGGGAGAGAGAGGTGATGCGCGGGGTGGACATCTCGCTGTACTGGCTGTTGTCAAAGCTGACGACGGCGATGTCGCCCGGGATGGAATATCCGTTTTTATTCAGATATGCGACGACGCGGGAGGCGACTTCGTCGTTGTAGCAGACGACGGCGCTGCAGGAGGAGAAGAACGCTCCCATACGCGCCTCGTCCACGCCCTCGCGCAGAAAACGGTCCTTCTGGTCGGTGCTGTACCAGAGGATGCGGCTGTCCTCCACCTGGAGTCCCAGCTCCTGCATGGCGTCCAGATATCCGGCAAAACGCTGCCGGCCCTGGAGGTCGTCGTATTTGAAGATGCCGGCGATCCGTCGGTGGCCCTTTCGGTAGAGGTACTCCACCAGCATCCGCCCGCCCTCCGCGTTGTCGTCCAGAACGGAGAGCGTATCGGGGAGCTTTTCGTAATTACCGTGCATGAAGACGAGGGGGATGCCCCTGGCCATCAGCTTTTGATACAGCTTGATGTTTGGATTGGGCAGTCCGGTCTTCGTCCCCTCCACCAGCACGCCGTCCAGCTGCTCCATGCCCAGCAGCGTCAGCAGGATCTTTCGCTCGCTGCTGAATTGGTTCTGCGTCGCGAACAGCAGCGGAACGCTGTCGTGCTCCGAGCAGACCGCTTCGATCTCCCGCAGGATGCTGGGGAAGATGTAATCGCTGATGTAGGTGGTGACGACGGCGATGGACATCCGTCGGCCGGGGACCGGCTCCTTCTGCTGGCGCACGTGGGAGCCGCTGCCCTGCTTCCGGTCGATCAGCCGTTCCGATTCCAGGAGCGAGAGCGCCTGGCGCACGGTCTGGCGGCTCACCTGGAACTGCGCGCACAGCGCCTGCTCCGTGGGGAGCGTTTTCGGATATCGCCCCTCCAGAATATCGGCCCGGAGAGCATCCGCAACAAGTTGATACTTTGGGCTCATAAGCAGACTCCTGTCCTGTTATTTCGATTGTAGTATAGCCGATATGTCCGGTCGTTTCAATACAAATCTTTCGCAGTTGGGAAGCAAACCAGGTAAAAAAGCGGATTTGTATTGGACGATTTTTTCGCGGATTGTGCAAAGCAACGAAAAGCACTTCCGGATATTTCCGGCGAAAAAGTTTCGAAAAGCGCAAAAATACGCCTTGATTATCCGGTTTTTTCAGATTTGTACTTTTGACGATTTACATTCGCAAATATTTGTATTGTCAAAGCAAACGATTTTTATTTTTTGTTCGTACAACTGTTGATTTTCCGGCGGATCGGCTGTATGATACTGACAGAAGGCCCGGTTCTGCCGGGTAACGGAAAAATGAAAAAAATGAGAAAGAGGTAAAAAGCTATGCGTAAACTGTTTGCTCTGCTCCTCGCGCTGGTCATGATCTTCGCCCTGGCCGCCTGCGGCCAGAAGACCGAGACCCCCGCAGCCGACACCGCCGGTGAAGGCGGCCTGATCAAGGTCGGCATCATCAACCTGGACCCCTCCGAGTCCGGCTACCGTCAGGCCAACGTCAAGAACCTGCAGGACACCTTCACCAAGGAGAACGGCTATGACGCCACCTTCGTGACCGCGCCCACCGCCGACAAGCAGCTAGAGGCCGCCAGAGGCTTCATCACCGCCGGTGTGAAGTACATCCTGGTTTCCGCCGCTGAGACCACCGGCTGGGACGAGGTCCTGAAAGAAGCTAAGGAAGCCGGCATCACCGTGCTGCTGTTCGACCGCATGATCGAGTGCGATCCCAGCCTGTACACCGCCGCCGTCGTCTCCGACATGCGCAAGGAAGGCGAGACTGCCGTTGCCTGGCTGGAGAGCCTGAACCTCCCCGAGTACAAGATCCTGCACATCCAGGGCCAGCTGGGCTCCGCCGCTCAGATCGGCCGCAGCGACCCCCTGACCGAGAAGTGCGCTGCCGACCCCAACTGGACCATCGTCCGTGAAGGCACCGGCGGCGACAGCTGGAGCGCCGACGAGGCCAAGAAGATCGCCCAGGCTGCCATCGACGCCGGCGAAGAGTTCAACATCGTCTATGCCGAGAACGACGGCATGGCCCAGGGCGTTGTCGAGGCTCTGGACGCTGCCGGCATCACCCACGGCGTGAACGGCGACGTGATCATCATGGGCTTCGACTGCAACAGGTGGGCTCTGGAGAAGCTGCTGGCCGGCGAATGGAACTACGACGGTCAGTGCAGCCCCTTCCAGGCTGTCGAGCTTGACAAGATGATCAAGACCCTGGAGGCCGGCGGCACCATCGAGGGCCTGAACGACCTCAATCAGATCATTTCCGAGGAGAAGGGCTTCGACGCCAAGATCATCACCCAGGCCGACATTGACACCTACGGCCTCGGCTGATCCCGTCCCCGGGAAAGCGGAAGCACCATAAGGTAAATGAACAGCGCGGTGTGGAGAAGTGGAGCGATCCGCGATCCACACCGCATTCTTTTAGAGTAGAACAGGAGATGAACGGATGGAAGACGGAATCGTTCTGACCATGCGCGGGATCTGCAAAGCCTTCCCGGGCGTGAAGGCCCTGAACAACGTGGATTTCACCCTGCGCAAGGGAGAGATCCACGCGCTGATGGGCGAAAACGGGGCCGGCAAATCCACGCTAATCAAGGTCCTGACCGGCGTGTATGAGAAAGACGCCGGAAGCATCTGCATCGATGGCTGCCCGGGAGAGGCGCACATCCACTCCCCCCAGCAGGCCCAGGAGATCGGTATCAGCACGGTGTATCAGGAAATCACGCTTTGTCCGAACTTGACCGTGGCGGAGAATATGTTTATCGGCAGAGGCAAGGGCGCGATCGTCCATTGGAAGGAGTACGAAAAGCGGGCCGACGAGATCCTGAAGAGTCTGGGCATCCCCGCCCGGGCCAACCAGGAGCTGTCCCGCTGCTCCCTGGCCGTGCAGCAGATGGTGGCCATCGCCCGGGCCGTGGACATGAACTGCAAGGTGCTGATCCTGGACGAGCCCACCTCCTCCCTGGACGACAACGAGGTGGCCAGACTCTTCCAGCTCATGCGCGACCTGAAAGCAAAGGGCGTGGGCATCATCTTCGTTACCCACTTCCTGGAGCAGGTCTACCAGGTCAGCGACCGGATCACCGTGCTGCGCAACGGCGAGCTGGTGGGCGAGTACGTGGTGGAAAAGCTGCCCCAGGTGGAGCTGGTGGCCAAGATGATGGGCAAGAGCCTGGACGATCTGGCCGAGCTGGAGCGCATCGGGCAGAAGGGCGCCATCTCCGACAACTGCGTCTACGAAGCAGCCGCGCTCTCCAGCAGCGAGTGCAGACCCTTTGATTTTCACATCCGGGGCGGCGAGGTGAACGGCTTCACCGGCCTGCTGGGCTCCGGGCGCAGCGAGAGCGTCCGGGCCATCTTCGGGGCGGACCGGGTCACCGGCGGCAAGATCCGCATCAAGGGAAAGGCGGCCCGGATCACCAAACCCCACGACGCCATGAAAAACGGCATCGGCTATCTGCCCGAGGACCGCAAGCGGGACGGCATCATCGCCGATCTCTCCGTGCGGGACAACATCATCCTGGCCCTGCAGGTCATTCAGGGCATGAATCATCCCATTTCCCGGGCGAAGGCCGAGGCCTTTGCCGACGAATACATCGCGGCGCTGCAGATCAAGACCGCGTCGCAGGACACGCCCATCAAGTCCCTCTCCGGCGGCAACCAGCAGAAGGTCATCCTGGCCCGCTGGCTGCTGACCCATCCCCAGTACCTGATCCTGGACGAGCCCACCCGCGGCATCGACGTGGGCACCAAGGCCGAGATCCAGAAGCTGGTGCTGAAGCTGGCGGAGGAGGGCATGAGCATCACCTTCATTTCCTCCGAGATCGAGGAAATGCTGCGCACCTGTTCCCGGCTGATCGTCATGCGCGACCGGAAGATCGTGGGCGAGCTCACCGGCGACGACCTGACCCAGGCACAGGTCATGAAGACCATTGCGGGAGGCGAACAGACAGATGAGTAAAAAGAAAAACGGCTCCTCCGGCCTGGGTCAGCTGCTGATCCCGCTGATAGCCCTGGGCATCCTGGTCCTGTTCAATCTGTTCCGTGACATCAGCTTCTTCTCGATCACCATGCGGGTGAACAACAGCGGCAACATCGTGCTGGCGGGAAACCTGATCAGCATCATCGACAACGCCAGCGAGCTTGCCATCATCGCCATGGGCATGACCCTGGTGACGGCGGCCTGCGGCGGGCAGGACATCTCCGTGGGCGCGGTCGCCGCCATCTCCGGCGCGGTGCTGGTCAAGGTCCTGCAGGGCATGGGCGGCATCACCCCGGTCAGCCTGCTCCTGGGCTTTTTGGCCGCCACCCTGGTGACCATCCTCTTCAAGCTTTTTAACGGTACCCTGGTGGCCGTGTTCCGGATCCAGCCCATGATCGCGACCCTGATCCTCTTTTCCTGCGGCCGCTCCATCGCCTACTGGATCAACGGCGACGCCACCCCGCAGCTCTACGCCCCCATTATCGATTCCATCGGCAAGACCATCCCCGGCATCCCCATCCCCACCCCGATTTTCGCGGTGCTGCTGATGGGCCTGCTGCTGATCCTGCTGTTCCGCTTCACCAGCCTGCGGCTCTATACCCAGTCCGTGGGCATCAACCAGGGCGCAGCCCGGCTCAACGGCATCAACCCCACCACCGTCAAGCTCATCAGTTTCGTGATCCTGGGCGTCTGCGTGTCCATAGCGGCCCTCCTCGGCGTATGCCGCATGCATCAGCTCAATCACAAAAATCTGCTGGTGGACATCGAGATGGACGCCATCCTGGCGGTGGCCATCGGCGGCAACAGTCTGGGCGGCGGAAAGTTCAAGCTGATCGGCAGCATTCTGGGCGCCTACATCATCCAGATGCTGACCACCACGCTCTACGCCATGAACGTAAACCCGGTCAACATCAAGGCCTACAAGGCCATCGTCATCATCCTCATCGTGGTGGCCGGCTCCCCCGTAATCAAGAGGGGGCTCACGGCCCTCTGGAAAAAGCTGCGGACGAACAAGGCGCAGACCGAGGGGGTGAACTGAGTGTTCGAAAAGAAAAACGGCGCGGCGCTCCGGACAAGAGAGCCCCTGACCGATACCCAGATGCTGATGTTCATCAGTATCGGTATTTTCGCGGCCATGTATCTGGCGGCCGTCCTCTTCATGGGCGGCGGTTTTCGGAAGCCGCAGATGTTCTTTGACCTGCTCAACGACAACGCGGCCCTCATCATCATCTCCTGCGCCCTGACCATCGTCATGATCACCGGCGGCATCAACATCAGCGTGGGCGGCGTCATCGGCCTGACCACCATGGCCTGCGCGATCTTCGTCAACAGCCGGAGCGGGGAGAGCGGCACGGTCAGCATCCTGCTGACGCTGTTGCTGGCCCTGGGCATCGGCCTGGGCTTCGGCGTCCTGCAGGGCTTTCTGGTGGCCCGGCTGGAGATCCAGCCCTTCATCGTCACCCTGGCGGGCATGTTCCTGGCCCGGGGCCTGACTACCATCCTCTCCCTGGAGCCGGTCACGGTATCCCACGAGGGCTTCCAGGCGCTGGTGGAAAGCAGGGTGAAGATCCCCTGGCTGGGCTATGTAGCCCCCAACGGCAACCTGATCCCGGCCAAGATCGAGATCGGGGCAATCGTGGCCATCTGCGTGGTGATCCTGATGGCGCTGACGCTGCACAACACTCGCTTCGGCCGGAACGTTTATGCCGTGGGCGGCAATCCCCAAAGCGCCCTGATGCTGGGCATCAACGTCAAGCGCACCGTTTTCTGGGCCTACGTGATCAGCGGTCTGCTCAGCGGCCTGGCCGGCTTCGTGTTCCTGATGCACAAGCCCGCCGGCAATGCCAGCGTGGCCATGCGCAGCGAGATGGACGCCATCGCTGCCTCCATCATCGGCGGCACGCTGCTCACCGGCGGCGTGGGCAATGTGATCGGCTCCTTCTTCGGCGCCATGATCCTGGCCACCATCCAGAAGATCATTTTCCTGAGTCCGCTGAACGCTTCCTGGTGGCAGGATATGGCCAACGGCGCCATGCTCTGCTTCTTCATTCTGCTGCAGAGCCTGATCCTCATGCGCAGAAACAACAGCAAAACAGCGGGAAAGCTCCAGAAAAATCTGAAAATACACAAGGCGGACAAGACGACCGAGGGAAAAGAGGAAAAACATGAAACGTGAATTTTGGTTTGTGGTCGGCAGTCAGTTCCTGTACGGCCCGGATGTTCTAGTCACCGTGGAAAAGCGGGCCAAGGAGATGGCGGAGGAGCTCTCCGGGGCGCTGCCCTATCCTCTGATCTATAAAGTCACCGCCAAGACCAACCGGGAGATCGCCCAAGTGGTCCGGGAGGCCAATTACCGGGACGAGTGCGCCGGCATCATCACCTGGTGCCACACCTTCAGCCCCAGCAAAATGTGGATCGACGGCCTGCGGGACCTGCAGAAGCCCTGGTGCCACTTCGCCACCCAGTATGACC
>CAMHRJ010000092.1 GCA_946187475.1 uncultured Clostridia bacterium
ACACCACAGGCCTGTGGTGTGCATTTTTATTTCACGGATTTCAATCATTTTGCCGCCGGAGCTTTGCTTCGGCGCGCAAAATACTTTACACGAAGAAAGGTATTTTTCTCTTCGCAAGTCGCACTTGCGCCAAAAATACCTTTCGCAGTGCTTTATCCGGCAAAAAATAGTGGTTTTTTGCCGGCATAAATCACCAGACCCGCAGCTTTCACTGCGGGTCTGGCTTGCTGGGGATGGAGAAAAAGAAGAAAGAAAAAGATGGGGAAGCAAATGAAAAAACGATTTCTATGCGTGCCTTCGTTAAGGATTTTATGCGTTTTACCTTAGGTAAACCTTAAAAAATCTTAACTTTGACTCAAGAATACACTATTTTTTGCCATTTGTCCAGCGCTTTTTCAAATTATTTCTATTTTTATGCAAACACACAAAGATGAACTGGAAACTTTTGCGAATTTGCACTTGACATCGACGATAAAGCGTGCAATAATATACGGCGAACTGAAAAACGTTTCCGTGGAAGCCTCCTGAATGCCGTATGGCAGACCGGAGGGGGAGGAAGCTCTGGAGAATCCCGCTGTGGGCGGGTGCCGAAGGTGCAAGGCGAAAGCCGAATCTCTCAGGCAAAAGGACAGAGCAGGCGTCAAACGATTGCCGCGCTTGTTTTTGTTGATTCTTCAGAGTCGTTATCCGATCCGGATGACGGCTTTTTTGTTTGCAAAAACGGCAAAACCCGTAACAGAAAAGGAGAGAACACAATGACATTTGCGGAGATTGTCACAGCGGTAGACAATTTTGCGTGGGGCCCGGTGATGCTGGTCCTGCTGGTGGGCACGGGTCTGTATCTCAGCATCCGTTCCGGTTTCCTGCAGTTCACCCGATTCGGCTACGCCATGCGCAACACCATCGGTAAGATCTTCACCAAGCAGTCGGCGGGCAAGGGCGAGGTCACCCCGTTCCAGGCCATGACCACCGCGCTGGCCGGCACCGTCGGCACCGGCAACATCGCCGGCGTCACCGGCGCGATCTTCATCGGCGGCCCCGGCGCTGTGTTCTGGCTGTGGATCTCCGCCCTGGTGGGCATGGTCACCAAGTATTCCGAGGTCGTTCTGGCCGTTCGCTATCGCGAGCGCAATGAGGCCGGCGACTGGGTGGGCGGCCCCATGTACTACATCAAGAACGGCCTGGGCAAGAGCTGGATGTGGCTGGCCTATGTCTTTGCGTTCTTCGGCATGATGGCCTCCTTCGGCATCGGCAACACCACCCAGGTGGACTCCATTGCCACGGCCATCGGCACTGCGGTCACCTCCTTCGGCGGTGACGCTTCCAGCAGCACCTTCCGCATCGTCATCGGCGTCATCGTCGCGGTGTTCGCGGCGGTAGTCATCATCGGCGGCATCAAGCGCATCGGCGCCGTCACCGAAAAGCTGGTCCCCTTCATGGCGGTTGTTTACATCCTCGCGGCGCTGGTCGTGGTCTTTGCGAACCTGGGCCAGATCGGCGCGGTCCTGGGTGCCATCTTCCAGGGTGCCTTCAGCCCCCGGGCCATCGCCGGCGGTGCGCTGGGCGTGGGCATCATGACCACCATCCAGAAGGGCATTGCCCGCGGCGTGTTCTCCAATGAGGCGGGCCTCGGCTCCGCGCCCATTGCCCACGCTGCCACCTCCGAGACCGACCCCGTGAAGCAGGGCGTCTACGGCATCTTCGAGGTGTTCATGGACTCCATCGTCATCTGCACGCTGACCTCTCTGGCCCTGCTCATGGGCCTGGCCGGTCAGGTGGGCATCGACGGCATCGAGTGGGGCGTGAGCCACGGCAGCGAGATGGTGGTCTCCGCCTTCTCCGGCATCTTCGGCGGCAAGATTGCTTCCATCATCATCGCCGTGGGTCTGAGCCTCTTCGCCCTGTCCACCATCCTCAGCTGGTCCCTGTATGGCTCCCGCTGCTGCGAGTTTATCTTTGGCAAGGCTTCCAAGCCGGCCACGCTGATCTATAAGATCGTCTTCTGCATCATCCTGGTGGTGGGCTCCACCCTGGGTCTGGACGTGGTCTGGGACATCGGCGACGCCCTGAATGGCCTCATGGCGATCCCGAATCTGGTGGCGCTGCTGCTCCTTTCCGGCACGGTCATCAAGCTCACCAAGGAGCACTTCTCCAACAAAGAGAACCTCAAATAAACCGACTCCGATCCATTCCTCATTTTTCCTCAAAATCAACGCGGAAGCGCGCACCAGCCGGTGCGCGCTTCTGCGTAGTATTTGGAAGATTGACAAAACAGCATTTTGTGCTTATAATAAAAATGGAATGATTCGACTACAAGATGTTGTTTTTGGAGGACATGAAATGAAAAAACTGATCAGTCTGCTGCTGGTGCTGTGCCTGGCGTCCGCGCTTTTGAGCACCGCCGCGCTGGCCGAAGGGTTCGTGGACATCGAGGCGGGCTCCTATTACGAGAAGGCCGTCTATTGGGCCGTGGCCAACGACATCACCCGCGGCACGACCTATTCCACCTTCTCGCCCAATGAGGGCTGCACCCGCGGCCAGATGGTGACCTTCCTCTGGCGCTGCGCCGGCAGTCCGAGACCCACTGTCATCCAGAGCCCCTTTACGGATGTGGCAGCGGATGACTATTACTTCAATGCGGTCTACTGGGCCCTGGAGCATGAGATTACCAAGGGTATCTCTGAGAAGGAGTTCGCGCCAAATGAGCCGGTGACCCGGGGCCAGACGGTGACCTTCCTCTGGCGCTGCGCCGGAAGCCCGAAGCCTGCCGACGGCGGCGAAATGTTCACGGACGTGAATCCGGAGTTCTATTACGCCGACGCCATCCGCTGGGCCCTGCAGATCAAGATCACTGCCGGCATGGGGGAGAACACCTTCCAGCCCGACGGGGTCAGATCGTGACCTTCCTCTATCGCTCCGCCGGTGAGGAGAACGCGGTCATCGCAACGGAGATCACCCCCGCGCCGCTGCCCACCCAGACCGCGGGAGAAAAGCCCACCGCCTGAGCGGAGGATGCAGTAGGGGCGATTCATGAATCGCCCGTTTGGAGTCTTCCTTCTCACCAAATCGTGTGTGTAGGGGAGGGGCTTGCCCCTCCCGGCAGACGATGCCGTATTTGCTGTAACATGACAAACACCCCGGCTCATTGAGCCGGGGTATTTTTATAATTGCGATTGTCTTACTTCTTGAGCTCCATGTAGCGGTTCAGCACAGCCGCCAGCTGGGCGCGGGTGGACTCACCCTGGGGGGCGAAGGTACCGTCGCCCATGCCCATGACGATGGAGTGCTCCGTGGCCCAGATCACGGCGGTCAGGGCGTAATCGCTGATGCTCGCGGCATCCTTGAACTGCGCCAGGACCGAGGGATCCACTGCGGTGTCCTTGCTGTAGCGGTACATCATGGCAACCATCTGCTCGCGGGTGATGTTGGAGTTGGGGGTAAAGGTGGTAGCGCTGGTGCCCTGAACCACGCCGGTGTTGTAGCACCAGTTCACGGCGTCCTTATACCAGTCAGCCTTCAGATCCGTGAAGGGGCAGGTCATGCCGTCCACCTTCGGGGAACCGGCCATGCGGTAGATGACCGTGGCAAACTCGGCACGGGTGGTGGTGCTGTTGGGCGCGAAGGTGGTGTCATCCATGCCCTTCATGATGTCGTTCTCCCAGACATACTTGACGTTGTTGTAGTACCAGGAATTCTTGGCAACATCCGTGAAGGGGAACTTCTTGGTGGTGTCTTTGCCGTCATCGGGATTCTGACCATCGTCAGGCTGCTGGCCGTCATCGGGCTTCTGGCCGTCATCAGGCTTCTGGCTGTCATCGGGCTTCTGGCCGTCATCGGGCTTCTGACCATCGTCAGGCTTCTGACCGTCATCGGGCTTCTGACCGTCATCGGGCTGCTGGCCATCGTCAGGCTTCTGGCCGTCGTCAGGCTGCTGGCCGTCATCGGGCTTCTGGCCGTCATCGGGCTTCTGGCCATCATCAGGCTGCTGGCCATCATCAGGCTGCTGGCCATCGTCAGGCTGCTGGCCATCATCGGCCGCGTCCTCCGTGGGCAGGGCCGCGAAAATCTTGTCCGCGATGAATGCATGGCCGTTCAGCGTGGGGTGGGTACCGTGCTTCAGACCGGCGATGAATTCGGAGATGCCGTTGTCACCCAGAATGGCAGGGAAGTCGTGCACCTCGGGATCCCGGGAATCCACGAAGATGTATTCGCCGCGCTGGCTGCTCTGGTACTTCATGAACAGGTTCAGCGGCGCAATGAGCATAGCGCCCAGACGGCCCACAGGCAGCTTGCTGTCCTTGGTCAGAGTCACTTCGTTGAAGGGGTTATACATACCCACCACCACGATGGTGGCGTCGGGGTTCAGCTCGCGGATTCTCGCGATGTCCTTGTCAAAGTACTCCTTGAACTGGGCCATGCCCTGCAGGGCGTACTTCAGGCTGCCGGTGAGGAAATCGAAGGTACCGGTGGCGAGGGTAGCGCTTGCCTTCAGATCATCGAACTGCTTGAGAATGTCCTCGCCGTTTTCCATTCCCAGAATGTACTCGCGCAGCTTCTCGCGGACCTGGGCCTGAGCGACTTCCTGCTCGGTGGGTTCCTTGCCGGCCTCGGCAGCAGCCTTCAGGGCAGCCTCAATGGTGTACATGAGCATGCCGTAGGTCAGGGTGTCGTTGTTGCCGATCTCCAGCGTGATGAGATCGGAATCCTTCACCGCTGCGATGGTGTCGGCGCGCATCTTCTCGAACTGGGGCCACTCGGCTGCCAGCTTCTCCTGGCTGACGCCGCCGTTGCCGTCGGAGATATCAATGGCATAAGAGGAGGCGAGGAAGGGGATGGTCAGATCGTCGCCCTTGGCGTCGTCGTTCAGCAGCCAGTCCAGATCCACGGCGCGGTTGCCGCAGTGGGTCATGGGGTAGAAGGTGGTAGCCTTCACAGCCTTGGCCACCAGATCGGGGTAGCTGCCTTCCACGCGGTAGCCGTCCAGAATATCGTCCTCAGGAACGGGATAATCAGGCAGCCCATAGCCTGCGGGGATGCTGTCGCCCAGGGCGGTGTAGGTGTCATAGTGCTTCACAGTGTCCTTTGTGGCGGCGCTGCCGGGCATGGCCAGCAGGCCGAAGATCAGCGTCAGCGCAATGCACAGGCTGATCAGGCGTTTTGCAGAAGTTTTCATGTCTTCTCTCCTTAACTCGTTCGTTTCCGATTCGAATTGTTCCGCACGTGATTGTGCAGATTAAATTGTAACACAATCTTACAAACTTGTAAATCCATTTTGCAATTAATATCATAAGAATATAGGAAAAAGTGAAACGGGCATCGCAGAGTCAAAACGCAGAGAAAACTGCTGTGTTTTCGGCAATAATCCGGCGAATTCATGAAATTAAACCGGCTGCCTTGACAACACTGGAAAAAGGTAGTAAAGTGACATCGGTGAAACGGCAATGGAGTCGCGGAGATGAAATCTCTGGAGTCATTGCCGTTTTTTGATTTTCCGCAACTTTATATTTAGAGAGGTGTTCCACATGGCGAGAATTTCAGACATTTTCGGCGTCAACGTATTCAGCGACGCCGTGATGAAGGAGCGGCTGCCCAAGGAGACTTACCGGCAGGTACAGCTGACCATCCAGACCGGCAAGCGTCTGAACGACGAAGCCGCGCGCATCGTGGCCAACGCCATGAAGGACTGGGCCATTGAAAAGGGCGCCACCCATTTCACCCACTGGTTCCAGCCCATGACCGGCGTCACCGCCGAGAAGCACGACAGCTTCATCTCTCCCGTGGATACCGGCAACGTCATCATGGAGTTCTCCGGCAAGGAGCTGGTCCGCGGCGAGCCTGACGCCTCCAGCTTCCCCTCCGGCGGCCTGCGCGCCACCTTCGAGGCCCGGGGCTACACCGCCTGGGACCCCACCAGCTACGCCTTTATCAAGGACAACGTCCTCTGCATCCCCACGGCCTTCTGCTCCTACGGCGGCGAGGCTCTGGACAAGAAAACGCCCCTGCTGCGCAGCATGGATGCCCTGAACCGCGAGGGTCTGCGCATCATGAAGCTTTTCGGTCTCGACGACGTCCGGCGCATCATCACCACCGTCGGCCCGGAGCAGGAGTACTTCCTGATCGACAAAGAGGTCTATAACAAGCGCCAGGATCTGGTCTACACCGGGCGCACCGTTTTCGGCGCCAAGCCCCCCAAGGGGCAGGAGCTGGACGACCATTACTTCGGTACCATCAAGCCGAGAGTCAAGGCCTTCATGAGCGATCTGGACGAGGAGCTCTGGAAGATGGGCGTCCTGGCCAAGACCGAGCACAACGAGGTGGCCCCCGCCCAGCATGAGCTTGCGCCGATTTTCACCACCGGCAACCTGGCCGCCGACCACAACCAGCTCACCATGGAGACCATGCAGAAAGTCGCCTCCCAGCACGGGATGGTCTGCCTGCTCCACGAAAAGCCCTTCGCCGGCGTCAACGGCTCCGGCAAGCACAACAACTGGTCCATGGGCACCGACACGGGTCTGAACTTCCTGGATCCCGGCGAGACCCCGGCGCAGAACGCGCTGTTCCTGCTCAGCCTCTGCGCGGTCATCCAGGCCGTGGACGACTATCAGGACATGCTGCGCATCAGCGTGGCGTCTCCCGGCAACGACCACCGTCTGGGCGCAAACGAGGCGCCTCCCGCGATCCTCTCGGTCTTCGTCGGTACGGAGCTGGAGGAGATCCTCGAGGCCATCGAGGCCGGTACCGCCTACGTCGGACAGGAGCGCGAGGTGCTGAAGATCGGCGTCCACGCCCTGCCGCGCTTCCCGAAGGACAATACCGACCGCAACCGCACCTCACCCTTCGCCTTCACGGGCAACAAATTCGAATTCCGTGCGCCCGGTTCCAGCGCGTCCATCTCCGGCGTCAACGTGGTGCTGAACACCGCCGTGGCCGAGAGCCTGCGCCAGTATGCCGATGAGCTGGAGGGAAGCGAGGACTTTGAAAACGACCTCCAGGCTCTGATCCGCCGGGTGATCCACGATCATAAGCGCATCATCTTCAACGGCAACGGCTATGACGACGCCTGGATCGAGGAAGCGGAGCGCCGCGGCCTGCTGAACCTGCGCACCACCCCCGAGGCCCTGCCGTACTACATCTCCGACAAGAACGTGGAGCTCTTCACCCGCCACAAGGTCTACACCCGCCCCGAGATGGAAGCCCGGTATGAGATTCACCTGGAGCACTACTGCAAGGTCCTGAACATCGAGGCCCTGACCATGATCGACATGGCCCGCCGGTACATTCTGCCCGCGGTGAGCAAGTACATCCACGAGCTCAGCGACACGGCCCTGGCCGTCCAGAGCCTCACCACCTCTGCCGTCTGCACCTTCGAGCAGGAGCAGATCGCCGAGATGACGGGCCTGCTGAACGACTCCTTCCGCAAGACCAAGAACCTGGACGCCGCCCTCTTCGGCGCCAAGAGCGTCACCGGCAGCCAGGCTCTGGCGGACTATTACCGCGACCGGGTCTTCGCCGCCATGCAGGAGCTGCGCATCAGCGTGGACCAGCTGGAGACCATGACGCCTGCCGACGTCTGGCCCTTCCCCAGCTACGGCGACCTGCTGTTCAGCGTCAAATAAACACTGAAAAATCAAACCCGCCGGGGCCGCAAGGCTCCGGCGTTTTTCTGAAAAGTGAAATTGAAAACGAGATTTCAGGAGATAACAAGCGAAAATGAGAGGATTCAAGAGGAAATCAAAACCTAATCAAATTTTGTGTTGACATCCTTCGCCACATATGATATAAAGATAAAGCGCGTTTCGATGGAAACTGCGCCCGAGTTGTAATTTCTTTATTTAATTGGAGGCAAACACACCATGTCCACGACTATGCTCAAGAGCGGCGAAGTCGCTCGCAAGTGGTACGTTCTGGATGC
>CAMHRJ010000093.1 GCA_946187475.1 uncultured Clostridia bacterium
GACGCGCTGCTGCGCAGACTGGAAAAACTGGAGGCTGCCCATCCGGAATTTTATGACCCGAATTCTCCCACGCAGCATGTGGGCGGTTATGCCCTGAATACCTTCGCTTCCGTGGAGCACGAGGTACCGCTGGAGAGTCTGGAGGATGTGTTTTCCATGGAAGAGCTGCGCGCCTTTGGCCAGCGCATGGACGAGTCCGTTGCAGACGCGCACAGCTATGTTGTGGAGCCGAAAATTGACGGACTCAGCATGTCCCTGGAATATGAAAACGGCATGTTTGTCCGTGGTGCTACCCGGGGGAACGGCACGGTTGGCGAGGATGTTACGGAGAATCTCCGCACCATCCGTAATCTTCCCCAGAAGCTGGAAAACGCGCCGGCGCGGCTCATCGTCCGGGGCGAAGTCTACATGTCCGGCGAGACCTTCCGCCAGATCAACGCCGAGCGTGAGATTCGCGGGGAACAGCTTCTTGCAAATCCCCGCAACGCGGCTGCAGGTTCCATTCGTCAGCAGGACCCGAAGGTGGCGGCGGAGCGCAGACTGGATATCATTATCTTCAATTTGCAGCTGGTCAGCGACCGCATTTTCGATACCCATGCGGATTCTTTGGATTACCTGAAAAGCCTCGGTTTCCCGGTGGTTCCGTATCAGCACTGCGCCGATTTGGACGCATGCTGCGCGCGGGTGGACTGGATTGGCGAGCATCGGGAGGAATATCCCTTTGACATCGACGGCGCTGTCATCAAGATCGACCGCCTCGATCAGCGCAGGGCGCTGGGCAGTACGGCGAAATATCCCCGCTGGGCGGTGGCCTATAAGTATCCGCCGGAGAAGAAGGAAAGCGTCGTGCGCCAGATCGTGGTGCAGGTTGGCCGCACCGGCGTCCTGACGCCCAAGGCCGTCATCGACCCGGTCCGACTGGCGGGAACCACCGTCACCAATGCCACGCTGCACAATCAGGATTTCATCGATAAGCTGGACCTGCGTCTGGGCGACACCGTTCTGGTGCAGAAGGCAGGGGAGATCATTCCCGAGGTCCTGTCGGTTAATAAGGCCAAACGGCCAGAGGGGACGGAGCCTTATCACATGCCTATGGTCTGTCCGGAATGCGGCGCACCGGTGGAGCGGGATGAGGACGGTGTGGCCTTGCGCTGCACCGGAGCCGAATGCCCTGCCCAGCGACTGCGGAACATCGTTCACTTTGCCTCCCGGGACGCTATGGACATCGACGGACTGGGCGTCAGTCTCTGTGAGGCGCTGATCAAAGCCGGACTGGTGAACTCTCCGGCGGAGCTTTACTATCTGGAGCCCCAGAGCGTTGCCAATCTGGAGCGCATGGGCCGCAAGAGCGCGGAAAACCTCATTGCTGCCCTGGAGAAGAGCAAGGAAAACGGCCTTGCGAAGCTCCTGTGCGCCTTTGGCATCCGCCAGGTGGGCTCCAAGGCGGGCAAGGTGCTGGCGCAGCATTATGCCACGCTGGACGAGCTCATGGACGCAACGGAGCTGGAGCTGATGACTATCCCGGACATTGGTCCCACTACGGCGGCTTTCCTGCGGGATTGGTTCGATTCACCCCAGTCTCAGCACCAGATTCAGCTGCTCCGGGAGGCGGGCGTGAGCTTTGCCTCAAAAGAGCAGGTGACGGATACCCGCTTTGCGGGCAAGACCTTTGTGCTCACCGGTACTCTGGAGCATTTCACCCGGAACGAGGCTGCGGCGATCATCGAGAAATTCGGCGGTAAAACCTCCGGTTCGGTCTCCAAGAAGACCAGCTATCTGCTGGCGGGAGAGAATACCGGCTCCAAGTATCAAAAGGCGGTCGATCTGGGCGTTCCGATCCTCTCGGAGGCGGAATTCCTGGAGATGATAAAGGAGGAGCGCTGATGTATTTCGATACCCACGCTCATTACGACAGCTCCAAATTTCAGGAAGATCGGGATGAAGTTCTGCGCGCGGTTTATGACGCGGGCGTCACGCTGATCGTGGACCCTGGCGATACCGTGGAGCGCTCCAAAAACGCCGTGGCTCTGGCTCAGAAGTGCGGTCATGTCTATGCCGCCGTCGGTGTTCATCCCGAGGAATGGGAAACCTGGACTGACACCAGCATTGCGGAACTGCGTACACTTGCACAGCAGCCCAAGGTGGTTGCCATCGGCGAGATCGGGCTGGATTATTATTGGGATAAGGAGCACATAGAGCTGCAAAAAACCATGTTCCGCGCCCAGATCGAACTGGCGCTGGAGCTGGATCTGCCCATCATCGTTCATGACCGGGAAGCCCATGGCGACTGCCTCGCCATCGCGCTGGATTACCCGGCGCTGCGCGGTGTGTTCCACTGCTTTTCCGGCAGCGCCGAAATGGCAAAAGAACTTTTGAAGCGGGGCTGGTATCTGGGATTTGACGGGCCGATCACCTATAAAAACGCTGTGAAGGCGTTGGAGGTCATTCGCGTCTGCCCCCGGGACCGCATGCTGCTGGAGACGGATTCGCCCTATCTCAGTCCGGTGCCCAATCGCGGCAAGCGCAACGATTCCCGGAATCTGCCCTACATTGCCGAAGTCATTGCCCGCGAGGCGGGAATGACCCTGGAAGAAGTTGCTTCCCAGACCATGGAAAACGGAAAGAGACTTTTTCGGATTGGAGAGATCGCATGAGAAGCTTACATCTGACCGGCGCGCCAAATACCCGGGATCTGGGCGGTCTCCAAACCCGCGACGGACGCACCGTGCGCTCCGGGCGAATTCTCCGCAGCGGAAAACTGGAGTTTCTGACGGAGGCGGATTGCGAGATTCTGAAGTCGGTGGCTCTGCGCACTGTGGTGGACTTCCGCACTGCCAAAGAGATGCGGGAAATGCCGGATGTGGTGATTCCCGGTGTGGAATACGTCTCCTGTCCGATTCTGGAGGAGATGTCCGGCATCACCCGGGAGACTGCTGCTGACGAGATTCCGCCCTATTACCGGGCTGCCATGGCCGCAGGCTACGAGGCGGAGGACCGCATGACCCATCTGTATCTGCCGCTGGTGGAGGGGGAGTACAGTCTCACGCATTATCAGCAGTTTCTGGATTTGGTCCTGCGCCACGAGGATGGCGCGCTGCTCTACCACTGCACCGCCGGAAAAGACCGGGTCGGTGTGGCCACCATGCTGATTCTGACGGCGCTGGGCGTGGATCGGGAGACCATTCTGGAGGATTATCTTCTGACGAACCAATACACTGCTCAGGAGCTGGAGGAAGCGGTGCAAAGGGGAAAGCAGTATTCTGACGACCCATCGCTGGAATATGCCATTCGCGCCTTCGACTCTGCCCGGGAGCGGTATCTCCGCCGGGCGTGGCAGTCCATTGACGAGCGCTATGGAAGCGTAGAGACCTTTATGACGGAGCTGCTGGATTTCGGGGAAGAAAAGCAGGCCGCTCTGCGGGAGAAGTATTTAAGATGAAAGAACAATCACTGAAATCATTGCATACGCTGGAGCTGGACGCGGTTTTGGATTTGCTGGCTGCCGAAGCCTCCAGCCAGGCCGCCCGGGAGGAAGCAAAAATGCTGCGGCCCTCCGGCAGCAAAATGGAAGTCGAACGCCGATTGAATGAAACCTCTGCAGCTGCCCAGCTGATGGTGGTCAGCGGCAGTCCGTCTTTCTCCGGCGTGAAGGATGTCCGCGCATCGCTGCAGCGGTCGGACATGGGCGGCGTGCTGAATACACGGGAGCTGCTGGATGTGGCCGGCGTGCTCAGTGCGGCCCGGGTCGTGCGGGCATACGGCAGCGCCGACCGGAAGGAAAAGACCTGCATCGATTATCTGTTTCATTCTCTCCAGCCCAATCGGTTCCTGGAGGAAAAGATCACCGGCTCCATCGTGGGCGAGGACGAGATCGCGGACGCTGCCAGCTCGGAGCTGGCTTCCATCCGTCGTCTGATTCGTGCGGCCAGCGCACGAGTGCACGATGCGCTGCAAAAGATCATTTCTTCGCCCAGCTACGCCAAGGCCCTGCAGGAGCCCATCATCACCATGCGCTCCGAGCGGTATGTGGTGCCCGTGAAGGCAGAGCATAAGGGCGCGGTGCCCGGTCTGGTGCACGACGTCTCCAGCTCCGGCGCGACGCTCTTCATCGAGCCTATGGCGGCGGTGAAGGCAAACAACGAGCTGCGGGAGCTGCGCTCCAAGGAGAAGACAGAGATTGAGCGCATCCTCGCGGAGCTCAGCGCGGACTGTGCTGCCCACCGGGAGGACATCGCCACCAACTTTGATCTGCTGGTGAAGCTGGATTTGATCTTTGCCAAGGCAAAGCTTGCCTACAAGCTGGACTGCACCGCCCCGGAGCTGAAGGAAAAGGGCGTCCTGCTGCGCAGAGCCCGGCATCCGCTGATTCCCAAGGACACCGTGGTTCCCATCGATGTGGAGCTGGGCGCGGACTTTGACACCCTGGTCATCACCGGCCCCAACACCGGCGGCAAGACCGTCACCTTGAAAACCGTCGGCCTGCTGGCAGTGATGGCCCAGTGCGGCCTGCACATTCCCGCTGCCGATGGCAGCGGTGTTCGAGGAGATCATGGCGGACATCGGCGACGAGCAGAGTATCGAACAGAGTCTCTCCACCTTCTCGGCGCACATGACCAACATCGTCCGTATTCTCAATGAATGCGACGACCGGTCTCTGATCCTCTTTGACGAGCTGGGCGCCGGTACCGACCCCACCGAGGGCGCGGCGCTGGCCATCTCCGTCATCGAGCGCGCCCGCCAGTGCGGCGCCACCATCGCGGCCACCACCCACTATACGGAGCTGAAGGTCTATGCCACGACGCAGCCCGGCGTCATGAACGCCTCCTGTGAGTTTGACGTGGAGTCTCTGCGCCCGACGTACCATTTGCTCATTGGCATTCCCGGCAAGTCCAATGCCTTTGCCATTGCCCAGCGCCTGGGTCTGGATATGGACGTGATCGAAGACGCCAAGCGCCGGGTCGGCACGGAGAGCGCCACCTTCGAAGCTACCATCGAAAAGCTGGAACAGGTGCGCCAGATGCTGGACAGAGACCGGAACGAGGTGGCTGACAAGCTGCGCACGGCGGAAGCCGAACGGAAGAAGGCTGCCCAGCTGCGGGCAGAGTTGTCTGTGCGGCTGGAGAAGGCGGATGAGAAGGCTCGCCGGGACGCGGAGCGTATTCTTGCTGATGCCCGCCGCACTGCGGAGGATGTGTTCCAGGAGCTGGAGAACATCCGCAAGATGGAGAAGAACAACGCCGACCATCACCAGGCGAACGAAGCCCGCGCCGCGCTGCGCCGGAAGCTGAATCTGGCCGAGGAAGAAGCCGCTGCTGCCGCCCAGCAGAAGCTGCCGGAGGAGAAGAAAGTCTCGTCTCGTCCGGTGAAGGCGGGGGACACCGTAGAACTGCTCTCTCTGGGCGTGAAGGGTACGGTCACCGCCGTTTCGGCCGACCGGGTACTCACGGTACGTGCCGGTATCATGAACGTCACCGCCAAGGAAAGCGAGGTCTATCTCGTGGAGGGCGCAAAGCCCGTGCAGGTGATCTCTTCCTCCGGAAAGCCCGCCAAGCTCCGTCAGGCAACTGCCGCCAGCGAGATCGATCTGCGGGGCATGGAACGGTTCGAAGCCATTGACGCCGCGGAGCGTTTTCTGGATGCCGCCGTCATGGCGAAGCTCAAGGAGGTTCGCATCATCCACGGCAAAGGCACCGGCGTTCTGCGTCAGGCGATCCAGACCGAGCTGAAGAAAAACAAGGCAGTCAAGTCCTTCCGTCTGGGCCGTTACGGCGAGGGCGAGAGTGGCGTTACCGTGGTGGAACTGAAGTAAAAATTGCCATTTTGGCGGCTGTGATGAATCCCTTGGGAAGAAACGCTCTGATTTCGTGGAAAAACTGTTAAAAATCAAAATCCATCCTGACGAAATCGCTGTGCAATTATACGAAAAAGAAAAAAGCAGTTGACGATACGACCGGATTTTGATAAAATCACACTATCGAAGAAGAATTAATTTCTGCGCATATATAAGGAGCGATGAACATGATTACCAAGGAAGCTGTCATCAACAATCAGGTTGGCCTGCATGCACGGCCCGCGACTTTCTTCATCCAGAAGGCGAACGAGTTCAAGAGCAGCATCTGGATCGAGAAGGACGAGCGCCGCGTCAACGCCAAGAGCCTGCTCGGCGTGCTTTCCCTCGGCATCGTCAAGGGCACCGTCGTCACCCTCGTGGCGGACGGCACCGACGAGGTGGAGGCCATCGACACGCTGGTCGCTCTGATCAACTCCGATTTCGAGGAGTAAGCTCAATCAATCCAATGGACAGGGACGTGTAGCTGCACGTCCCTGTTTTCGATGTTCAAAACTTGCTGCGCAGGAGGGAGGATGTGCCATGGCGGAGTCTGCGCGAATTCTGACGCTGCGGGAAAAAGCCAATAATCTGCCGCTGAAGCCGGGCGTCTACCTCATGCTGGATAAGTCCGGCGATGTGATCTATGTGGGCAAGGCCAAGGCCCTCAAAAACCGCGTCACAAGCTATTTTCGCGGTGAGCACCTGCCCAAGGTGGCGGCCATGGTGGACCACGTTTCAGACTTCAACGTCATCGTGGTGCAGTCTGAGTTTGAGGCTCTGGTGCTGGAAAACTCTCTCATCAAGCAGCATAAACCCAAGTACAACATCCTCTTGAAGGATGACAAGGGCTATCCCTTTGTACGCCTTGACCGCAAGGCGGAGTATCCTACCTTTTCCCTGGTGAATCAGACCGCTCGGGACGGTGCAAGCTATTTCGGGCCCTTCGGCGGACGTAGTGCCACCCATGAGATTCTGGACACCATTGCCAAGGCCCTCCGGCTGCCCACTTGCAGCCGGGTCTTTCCCCGGGACATCGGCAAGGCAAGACCCTGTCTCAATTATCACATGGGCACCTGCGCAGGCTATTGCCTCAAGGACGCCTCTGCCGAGGAATACCGCCGCAGCATCGAGCAGGCGGTGCTGATCCTGGAGGGCCGCACCCAGGAGCTTACCACAGATCTGGAGCAGCGCATGGAGCAGGCGGCGGAGGAGCTGCGCTTTGAGTACGCTGCTGAGCTGCGGGACCGTCTTCGAGCGGTGAACGCCCTGCGCAACCACCAGCGGGTGATTGCCACCTCCTATGCTGATACGGACGCCGTCGGATTTGCCCGCGGCGCAAAATGCTGCTTTACGGTGCTGCATTTTTCCGACGGCAGCCTGACTTATAAGGACTTCACCATGTTGGAAGAGCCGCTGGAGCCGGATGGCGAAGCTTTGGCTGCGCTGGTGCAGCAGTATTACGCCAACCGCGGCGTCTGGCCGAAGCAGATCCTGCTGCCGTGCCCGCTGGAAGGGCAGGAGGCCATTCAGGAGCTTTTGACCCAACAGGCGGAGCACAAGGTGTCTCTGGAGGTCCCGCAGCGGGGCGAGCGCCGAAAGCTGATGGAGAGCGCCGTCATGAACGCCAGCGAGGAAATCCTTCGCTCGACCACTGCTCAGCAGCGGGGGAGAAAGACGCTGGAATGGCTTCAGCGGGCGCTGGAGCTGCCAGGCTTCCCGGAGCGCATCGAGGCTTTTGATATTTCCAACCTGGGGGATACAGGCATCGTGGCTGGCATGACAGTGTTCCAGAACGGAAGGCCTCTGAAAAAAGATTACCGCCGTTTCCGGATGAAGGAAACCCAGACCCAAAATGACTATGCCTCCATGCATGAGGCGGTTACCCGGCGTCTCCAGCACTATCTGGACGGGGACGAGAAGTTTTCGCCTCTGCCGGATCTGCTGCTGATCGACGGCGGCTCTGAGCACGCCGCCGTGGCACTGGAGGTGCTGCAGACCCTGCAGCTGGATGTGCCGGTATTCGGCATGGTCAAGGA